>JALFIB010000245.1 GCA_022776305.1 Lachnospiraceae bacterium | reverse complement strand
TGGGCGGACGTATCCAGCGTGCCTATGACAAGACAAACGGATACGATTTTGTCTACTACAATCAGGTGATCAAGCCTGCATTGGTAGGACTTGCCGGCCCGTGGATCTCAGGCGGTATTGAGTTTAACTGGCCGCAGCACCATAGACCGACTACGTATATGCCGGTAGATCATGTGATCCAGGAAAATGAGGATGGCAGTAAGACGTTATTCGTCAACGATGTGGACCAGATGTATGGGACAAAAGGAATTGCGGGATTCACCCTGTATCCGGATAAATCTTATATAGAAATCCGGGGTCAGCTGTACAACCGTACTTCTACGCCACAGACTTTCTTGTGGTGGGCAAACCCTGCAGTGGCAGTCAACGATCATACCCAGTCCATTTTCCCGCCGGATGTTCATTCTGTTATGGACCACGGGAAACGCGATGTGTCACGGTTCCCTATTGCCACAGGCGTATATTATAAACATGATTACAGCGAAGGCGTAGATATTTCCAGATATAAGAATATTCCGGTTCCTACTTCCTACATGGCTGAAAAATCAGACTATGATTTTGTGGGTGGATACGATTACGGCAAAAAAGCAGGTATTCTCCATGTGGCTGACCACCATATTTCACCGGGTAAAAAGCAGTGGACCTGGGGCTGCGGTGAGTTCGGAAAAGCCTGGGACCGCAATCTTACAGACGAAGACGGACCGTATATCGAGCTGATGACCGGAGTTTATACAGATAACCAGCCGGATTTCACATGGCTGAAACCATTCGAAGAGAAGACATTTAAACAGTACTTTATGCCGTACAAAGAAGTGGGTGCGGTAAAGAACGCAAGTATCAATGCCGTGCTGAATATGGAAGTGCGGGAAGACGGTATTTTCGTATGTGTTTACGGCACGGGCCGGTATGAAGCTGCAGACATTGTGATCTTGAATTGTGGAAAAGAAATTTTCCGTGAAACGACCGTCCTCTCACCAAACGACATTTATGAAAAGACCATTCCGGCGGATGTGGTAAAAGAAAGTGATGTGAAGGTACAGGTATTTGACGGCACAAAGCTTCTGGTAGAGTACCAGCCGAAAGAGGAGGGTATTCCGGAGCTTGCAAAACCGGCACAGCCAGCGAAAGATCCGGAAGAGATCATGACCAATGAGGAACTGTTTTTGACAGGACTCCACATTGAGCAGTATCGCCATGCCACTTACCTTCCCGATCCATATTATCTGGAAGGGTTAAAACGTGATCCGGGAGATATCCGTATCAACAATGCATACGGTTCCCTTTTGATGCGCAGAGGATGTTTTGAGGAGGCAGAAAAGTATTTCCGCAAAGCACTGGAGCGCCTGACCTGGAAGAACCCTAACCCTTACGATAGTGAACCGTACTACAATCTGGGTCTTGTCCTGTTCTATCAGGAAAAATTTGATGAATCGTTTGATGCATTTTATAAAGCGACCTGGAGCAATGAGCAGCAGGAGATGTCATTCTATTATCTGGCATGTATTGCAGCGCGCAAGGGTGATCTGGAAGCAGCCCTTGATTTTGCAGAAAAGGGTCTGGTAAAAAATGCACACAATATTAAGGCGCGCGGATTGAAAGCTGTGCTTCTTCGCAAACTTGGACGCAAAGATTGTGCCGAAAAGTGGATCGAGGAAAATCTGGCAGTGGATCCATTTGATTACCTGTCAAGGTTTGAGCTGTACCAGCTTACCTCAGACAACCATGTGATCGCTGAAATGAACGCTCTTATGAGGGATTTCCATGAAAACTATCTGATGGTAGCCAGAGATTATGCAGAATCCGGATGCTATGAGGAAGCCATTGCTCTTCTTGACCAGTGCACGCAGGAAAAGCCGATGCTTTTCTACTACCGCGGATTTTACAATCATTGCCTTGGAAAAGAAAGCGAAGCCTTGGAAGATTATGCAAAAGCAGAGTCAGCTTCACCGCTGTATTGTTTCCCGAATAAATTGGAAGATATCCGCGTATTGGAAGATGCAATTGCAATCTGCGGCACAAAAGGAAGCGCGAAAGCAAACTATTACCTTGGATGCCTGTTTTATGATAAGCTTCAATTTGATCGTTCCGTTGCACTTTGGGAAGAGTCCGAACGTCAGGATGGAGAGTATCCGACTCTGCTGCGAAACCTTGCATTGGCTTATTACAACAAGTGCGGGAATGCTGCAAAAGCGAAAGAAAAACTGGAGAAGGCTTTTGCCCTTGACACAACAGATGCCCGCGTATTCCTTGAACTGGATCAGTTGTACAAGAAATTGAATACTCCTCTTGAGACCCGCCTTGCAAATTATGAGCAGCATTTGGAATTGATCGATGAGAGAGATGATGTGCTGATTGAATACATCACTCTTTTGAATTCCGTGGGCAGACATCAGGATGCTTACGACACCATTATGTCTCATACATTCCGTCCGTGGGAAGGTGCGGAAGGAAAGGTGACCACCCAGTATAAAGCTTCTCTTTGTGAGATGGCAAAAGAAAAACTGGCACATGAAGATTATGCAGGTGCAAAAGAGCTGCTTGAGAAAGCATTGGTTTACCCGCTGAATCTGGGAGAAGGACGTCTGGAAGGAACAAAGGACAATAACTTATACTTCTATCTGGGATGCGCCGAAGAAGCTCTTGGCAACGAAGCTGCAGCAAAAGAGTGTTTTGAAAAAGCATCACTTGGGGAAGACGAACCTGCCGGTATGATGTATTATTACGACCAGCCTGCAGATATGATCCTTTGCAAGGGATTGGCACAACAGAAACTGGGACACCAAAAAGCTGCCAATGCATGCTTCTACAAACTGATCGATTACGGTGAGAAGCATATCCGTGACAATATGAGAATCGATTATTTTGCCGTATCTCTTCCGGACTTCCTGATTTTCGAGGATGACCTGAATCTGAAAAATGTGGCACACTGCTATTATCTGATGGGCCTTGGAAAACTGGGCCTTGACAAGAAGGAAGAAGCTGCAGAATATTTTGGAGAAGTCCTGAAAAGGGATAAGAGCCATCAGAATGCTATTTTCTACGGGAAAATGGCGCAGTAAGAAGCTGGAGGTGCATGATGGTAAAAATTGAGAGTATTACAAGGGAAAACTTTGCACCCTTTGGTACGGTGATCGAATTTTCACCGGATTTCGACGGTATTTATGAAATTCTTGAGACAGAAGACGAAAAACCATGGATCCTTGCTGTTTTCCGTTATACGAATAAAACGATCCAGAGGATAGAAAACCATCCTACGTCCATGGAAACTTTCGAACCTTTATCCGGTGTGACCGTCCTTTTGGTGGCAGAACATGAAACACCTGAAAAGTATAAGGCTTTTGTGCTGGATAAGCCCGTATGCCTGAAAAAAGGAGTATGGCATCAGGTGCTTTCCCTGACGCCGTCCGCTGAAGTGAAGATCACCGAGAATAAAGATGTCTATTCCGAGTTTTATGACCTCCCGGAAGAAATTCAGGTGCAGATCGGATAAAACCTCGTCTGGGTATTAACCATTAGGTACAAAAAGGATAAAAAATGCCGTAAGACTATGCGGCAACATAAGGACTGCTGTAATATGCGCATAGGATTACCGGTTTTGGTAGTATGCGTGTTACAGCAGTTTTTTAATGGAAAAAGGAGTATAATAGTTCCGAAAAGTACAATGATTGATAGCAAAAATGCCATTAACTGAAAGATAATGTGAACCACGGGAATTATAATAAACACGAAGATAAAAGTATAAAGATCCAAATATTTGTACGGCATTTTTGATACCAATCATAATCAGATCTTAATGGAACGGAGGAAAAATGAATCGGTTAGAATATTGTATGGCAAAAACTATGTTACAGCCTTCTTTTGAAATAAAGATCAGGAATGCCGGAGTCTACCGTTTCCCGCCAGCCTATCGTTTTGAGACCCATAACCACCGGGAAATAGAGATCAATTACATAAACCATGGTTCTTGTATCATGGGAATCAACGGTATTTTTTTGCCTTTGAAACGTGGAGATTGTCTTGCTGTCTATTCAGGAATACCACATCAATTTATTGTAGATACCAGAGAAACCTGCCGCATTACCCAGCTGGAATTTGCACTAAAGGGGATAGAAGGGCTGAAGGAAGAACTGCCGTTTTTACGCGATGGTCTGGAGTATCAAAAGCTGAGCGGATGTGAAAATGTCAACGATCTAATGGAAAATATCTGCCGGATCTTCCGCGCATCGAAAGAAGAGGAGGAGAAGGAGGCACTTTTACATCTTGGTTTCTTTCAGCTTTTTATTGAATTGTCAGGGAAAATAGAAGGACAGAGTAAAGGAAAATCAAAGAAAGGAAAAGCTGGGCGTATCGCTGAGATTATTTCTTATATCAATGAGAATTGTGAGAAAGAGATAAATATGGAAGAGCTGGCTCGCAAATATGGGGTGAGTTCCAGGTACATTCGAAAATGTTTTCAAGAGGAAACCGGAATGAGTTGCCAGACATACATTTCAACCCTTCGTATTGCAAAAGCAAAGGAACTCCTTTGGTTTACCTCAAAATCAGCAACAGAGATTGCCCATGAAACCGGTTTTGGTAGTTCCCAGTATTTTTGCCGTGTGTTCCAACAATATACAGAGATGACTCCGTTAGAATACAGAAACTTGTGGAGAGGTCAAAAAGCAGAAGAGCTTTGTATCATAGACTTTTAAATTTGTGGAACAAGGAGCAGAAGAGCTTTGTATCATAGGCTTTTAAATTTGTGGAGCAAAGAGCAGAAGAGCTTTGTATCATAGACTTTTTAATGTGGAATAAGGAGGAAAACATGACAAACAGAGAAAACTTTTTATCTTTACTTCGGCGTAAGGGTTATGACCATGTACCTGTAGAATTTGTACTGTGCCCCCATTTGCAGCAGGTGTGCAAAGAACAGCTGGGCGCAGAGGATTATGAAGAATATTTTCAGTTTCCTTGGCGCAGGGTGGATGACCTTCGTTTGATTGAACACGATGTGGAAAAATATCGTGTTTTTTACCAGCGTCCTCTTGCAGAAGGGGCAGATATTGATATCTGGGGGGTAGGACATGAAAAATCACCAAATAGCATGCATATGACGTATATGCGCCATCCACTGGAAGATATGGAGACTCTGGAAGAAATCAAAAACTATCCGTATCCTGATTTTGCCCATGCGGACGGATCTCATCAGGCAGAGCAGGTGCGGCGGATCAAAGAGAGGGATCTGATCGCCCTTGGTGATATGCAGATGACCATCTGGGAATGTGCCTGGTATATGCGTAGCATGGAAGAACTGTTCTGTGATATGATGGATGAAGATGAAATAGCAGAATTTTTGTTCAACAAAGTGACAGAGTTATCCATGATCCGGGCAAATGCTTATGCGCGGGCAGGTGTAGATGTGCTATTTATTGGTGATGATATCGGAATGCAGCATTCCATAATGATGAGCGAAGAGCTTTATTGCAGATGGATCAAGCCCCGCCTGAAAAAGCTGATCGATTCCGTACGGGAGATCAATCCGGAAATCATCATTTTCTACCATTCCTGCGGATTTATCGAGCCTTTCATCCCTCATCTGATCGAGGCGGGCGTGGATGTATTGAACCCCATTCAGAGTGAATGTATGGATTTTGAAGAAATCTATCGAAAATATGGCGACAAAATTTCTTTCCACGGCACGATCGGTACGCAGACTGTAATGCCTCATGGAACACCGCAGGAAGTAAAGGAAGCTGTATGGCATAATCTTGACATTGCAGGGGAAAAGGGAGGATTGTTTGTTGCGCCCACCCACATGCTGGAGCCGGAAGTCCCCCTTGAAAACATTCTGGCGTACGTAGAAGCCTGCCGGGAATATGCAGGCAAAAAGCAGAAATAAAACAGGAATAAAGCAGAAATAAAGTAGAAATAAAAGATCTTAGGTATCAAAGAAAAAGCGACGTAAGATTGTCTATTTTTTGTTCATAAAAAATTCAATTGTCTTGCAGTCATGAAAGTGGTACAATAGATAGGAAATTATTCTGTGATTGGAGACAAGCAATGAAATTAGTAGAAAAGATCTTTGGAACACACAGTCAGCGTGAGTTGAAAATGATCATGCCGACTGTGGACAAAATAGAAAGCCTGCGTCCACAGATGCAGGCACTTACTGACGAAGAGCTGAAGGCAAAGACGAAGGAATACAAGGAGCGTTACGCAAACGGAGAAACGCTCGACGATCTTCTGCCGGAGGCTTTTGCTACGGTTAGGGAAGCTGCAAAGCGTGTGTTGAATATGGAGCATTACCGTGTTCAGCTGATCGGTGGTATTATCCTGCATCAGGGCCGTATCGCCGAGATGAGGACAGGTGAAGGTAAGACACTTG
>JALFIB010000241.1 GCA_022776305.1 Lachnospiraceae bacterium | reverse complement strand
ATCCTCGGCTGTACCCAGCGCGTCTTCGGCTGTGCCAACAGGATCTGCTGCATCATAAACGGTCTCTTCCAGCTGCTCCATCTTTGTAGAATCCATATACAGCTCATAACTGATCTTTTCCACGAGCTCGTCTTTTACTTCAAAATTGACCGTCAGCTCATCCCCAAGTACGGAGCCCATCATCGCGATCATCTGGTCAACTGCATCTTCTGCATCAGAAACATCTGCTCCTGTGACCATTCCTGCATTGATAAACGCAGAAAGGTAAGAATCAAAAATGACTTCATAGATACTCATAATGTCTTCTGTCTTAAAAGTCACTGCATAAGTAACCACGCCGTCTGTTTCTGTCTTTTCTACCTGAGCGTTATTCTCAATCTCTTCTCCTTTTTCCTCGATCTTATCCTGAATGCCGCTAAAAAGCTTTCCGGCGTCCCCATCATCATCCGGATAAAACTTCATATCAATAGAAGGGATCTCAGCGGCATCTTCCTCCGTAATACCTAAGATGGTGGCGAGCTCTGAACCCATCAGCTGTTCCTTAAAATTGCCTGCTCTCAGAGCTAATGCACCGGCATAAAACTGCGGTAAGGACAATCCAAGTAATTCCTCATCACCGTACAGGCTGGCATCTAACAAGGAAGATTCTTCTGAAGAAAGGTTTAAAGTAACCATCCATTTATGAAGCTCCGGATCCACCTGAAGCCCAAGCAATGCAGATCCTCCTTTTAATATTTCTGCTTCCTCGCCAAGCATCTTTGCTGTCCGGTCATTCAACCCGGCTTTCAGCTGGATCTGCAGTCCGTTGTCATCCATCGCCTCAGCGATATCTGATAATCCGAGAGTTTCTTCCATCAGAGAATTCGGCTGCATCTCCTCTTGTTTTTCCATAATATCACTGAGCTCATCCAGCGGAGCTGCCAGTGCAGTTCCCTGTAAAACCATGGCCGCCGTAAGGGCTGCCGCTGCTGTCTTGGCAAAATAATTTCTAAATTTTCGCATAACGCACCTCCTTAATATTTGCATTTAATATAGCATACAAAATTTTCATTTACAATAAAGCTGCGCAGAACTTAAGGAAAAGATAAAGAACTCCCGGACTGCCCGGAAGTTCTTCTTATCTTAATTCTTCTGATCTTTCTTTTTCTTATCCTTATTCTTATGCTTTTTATTATTCTTATTCTGTCCTAATCCTATTCTGATTTTTCTATTTTCTAACCCTTACTGGTCCTTTTCTACCATGTCACAGATGATCTTCACACATTGATCGATCCCAATGGCTGAACTGTCCAAGACCAGATGGTATCCTTTTTTGTCATCCCAGCTCATGCCTGTATTGGCGTGGTAAAAATTGGAACGTCTGCGGTCATATCTTTTCAGCGTATTTTCGGCATTCTCTTGGGAGATCCCATAGGTTTCCATCGCCCGTTTTTTCCTGAACTCCCGGTCTGCGTGGATAAATACCCGAAGGACATCGTCGCGGTCACGCAGGATCCATCCTGCACATCGGCCTACGATCACACAGGGGCCCTGCAGCGCCATGTCTTTGATGACCCGCTCCTCTGTCAGGTAAAGGGCGCCTTCTTCTGAAAGCCCATCCACCTGACCGGTCATCACCTTTGCCGCCATCCCGATGGAATACAACAAACTGTTTGACGTAGTTTCTTCCAAATGCAAAAGCCGCTCCGGAATGGTATTCATCAGCTTTGCCGCACGTTCCAGCACTTCCTGCCCGTAACACGGTATGTCCAGCCATTTTCCAATTTTTTCCCCGATCTCACTGCCTCCTGATGCGTACTCTCGCTCAATGGCAATAATGTTGTAATTCAACTTCACCTAAATCGCCTCCGCTTTCTCAAACTGGCTGTTATAAAGTCCTGCATAGAAGCCGCCAGCTTTCATCAGTTCCTCATGGTTACCCTGCTCTATGATATCGCCGTCTTTCATTACCAGGATCAGGTCTGCATCCCGGATGGTAGACAACCGGTGGGCGATGATGAAGCTCGTCCTTCCCTTCATCAGATTGTCCATCGCTTTTTGGATCTGGGTCTCTGTTCTTGTGTCCACAGATGAAGTGGCTTCATCAAGGATCAGGATCTTATTGTCTGCCAAGATCGCTCTGGCAATGGTCAGGAGCTGTTTCTGGCCCTGAGAGATATTGTTGGTCTCTTCATTCAGCACCATCTGGTAGCCGCCCGGCTGCTGCATAATAAATTTATGCACATGGGCCGCTTTCGCCGCTGCAATAACTTCCTCGTCTGTAGCGTCCAGACGCCCGTACCTGATATTCTCCATGATCGTTCCCGAGAACAGCCAAGTATCCTGCAGCACCATACCAAACATCTCTCGCAGGCTGCTGCGGTTGAAATCACGGACATTGTGGCCATCTATAGAAATGCTTCCGTCATTTACATCGTAAAAACGCATCAGCAATTTCACCATCGTAGTCTTTCCTGCGCCTGTAGGCCCGACAATGGCAATCTTCTGCCCATCTTTGATGTGAGCGGAAAAATCATGGATGATCACCTGATTCGGATCATATCCGAACTTCACATGGTCAAACTCAACATTGCCTTTTAACTGGGTATTATCCACAGGATGTTCCACCATCTGGTCTTCCTCTTCCTCCTCCAGAAATTCAAAAATACGTTCGGAAGCTGCCGCCGTGGACTGAAGCATATTTGTGACTTGGGCGATCTGCTGGATGGGCTGTGTAAAATTGCGGATATATTGGAAGAAGGACTGGATATCTCCCACCTCAATCGCATTCTTAATAACCATGAATCCACCTAAGATCGCTACCATCACGTATCCGAGGTTGCCAATAAACTGCATGATCGGCATCATAATACCTGAGAAAAATTGTGACTTCCATGCTGTATTATACAACTTGCGATTTACTTTTTCAAACTCTTCTACTACATCCTTTTCCTTATTAAAGGCGCGGACCACATCGTGGCCTCCGTAAATCTCTTCAATCTGCCCATTTACTTCACCAAGATACTTCTGCTGTCCTTGGAAGAATTTCTGGGAGTGCTTCATCACAAATCCGATCACCATCATGGAGACCGGAAGGATCACCAACGCTGCCAGCGTCATCCACACATTGATGCTGAGCATCATCACAAGCACACCGATCAAGGTGGTGGTAGAGGTGATCAGCTGGGTAATACTCTGGTTCAAACTGGACTGAAGGGTATCCACATCGTTTGTCACTCTGGAAAGGATCTCACCTGTGGTCCTGCTCTCAAAATATTTCAGCGGGAGACGGTTGATCTTCTGGGAAATATCCTTTCTTAAACTGTATGTCACGTCATTGGAAACGCCGCTCATGATAAATCCTTGTATAAAAGTGAAGGCGGCGCTGCAAAGGTACAGGCACATAGCAAAAGCCAGGATCTGTGCGATTTTTTCAAAATTGATGCCGCCTGTTCCGCTGATCTTTGCAACCAGCCCGTTAAACAACTCGGTCGTTGCTTTACCGAGGATCTTCGGTCCCACAATGTTAAAGATCGTTCCTGCCATGGCTGCGATCATCACCAGAACGATCCTTACTTTATACTTCCCCATATAATGGAAGATTTTTTTCATACTGCCCGAAAAGTCTTTTGCCTTTTCGCCGCCCCTCATGCCGTGCCCCATTGGGCCGTGAGGACGTGGTCTTCTCGTCTCACTCATCCTGCTAATTCCTCCTCTGACAACTGGGATGTGGCAATCTGGCGGTATACCTCACAGTGCTCCATCAGATCTTTGTGGGTACCTTTTCCAGCCACCCTGCCTTCATCCAATACAATGATCTGGTCTGCATGAAGAATGGTACTGATTCGCTGTGCCACGATCAGCGTGGTGGTATCCTTTGTTGCCTCCTTCAGCGCACGCCGCAGTGCCACATCCGTTTTATAGTCAAGTGCGGAGAAACTGTCATCAAAGATCAGGATTTCCGGCTTCTTCGCGATAGCGCGGGCGATGGAAAGCCTCTGCTTCTGTCCACCGGAAACATTCGTTCCTCCTTGGGCAATCGGTGAATCGTACTGGTCATCCTTTGCTTCAATGAAATCCGTAGCCTGCGCAATGGCTGCTGCCGCTTTTACCTCTTCCTCAGAGGCTTCCATCCGGCCATAGCGGATGTTGGAATCTATGGTTCCGGAGAAAAGAATGCTCTTCTGCGGTACGTAGCCAAGCCTGTCACACAGGTCCTTCTTCCTCATCTCCCTCACATCCACTCCGTCTACTTTAATGCTTCCTGCAGTCACATCATAAAACCTCGGGATCAGGTTCACCAAAGTACTCTTCCCGCTTCCTGTACTTCCGATAAATGCAACCGTCTGTCCCTTTTCGGCCTTAAAGGAGATATCTTCCAATACCTTTTCATCTGCATCCGGGTAAGCAAAGGATACATGGTCGAATTCCACCAC
>JALFIB010000211.1 GCA_022776305.1 Lachnospiraceae bacterium | reverse complement strand
CATCAACCGTTCACCGCAGGAAGCTCAGGAAAACGGTATCAGCACCGTTTATCAGGAGGTCAATCTTTGCCCGAACCTTTCCGTGGCAGAAAACCTGTATATCGGACGTGAACCGAAAAAAGCAGGAATGATTGACTGGGGAACTATGAAAAGAAAGTCCAGGGAATTACTCGAAGGATTGGATATACATATTGATGTTTCAGTAGCTGTAGAAAATTATTCCATCGCGATCCAGCAGATGATCGCAATTGCCCGTGCAGTCGATATGTCTGCAAAGGTCCTGATCCTTGACGAGCCTACATCATCCCTTGATGACGGCGAAGTTGAGAAGCTGTTCAAGCTGATGAATAAACTGAAAGACCAGGGCGTTGGCATTATTTTCGTTACACACTTCCTTGAGCAGGTTTATGCAGTCTGTGACAGGATCACCGTTCTTCGAAACGGTACTCTTGTGGGAGAGTTTAAAGTAGAAGATCTTCCGAGAGTCCAGCTGGTTGCCAAGATGATGGGTAAAGATTTCGATGATCTGGCTGCCATCAAAAAAGAAGGCGGAGAAGATAAGACAAAAGGTGAAGTGGTTATCTCTGCAAAAGGCCTGGGCCACAAAGGTACCATCAAACCATTCGACCTTGATATCCACAAAGGTGAGGTCATCGGACTTACGGGACTTCTGGGATCAGGACGTTCCGAGCTGGCAAGAAGTATTTACGGTGCGGATAAGCCGGATTCTGGTGAGCTCTTTGTAAAGGGTAAGAAGCTTCTGGTGGGAGCACCTTTGGACGCAATGATGTCCGGTATGGCATATCTGCCTGAAAACCGTAAAGAAGAGGGTATTATCGCAGACCTGTCTGTTCGTGAGAATATTATTATCGCCCTTCAGGCAAAACGGGGCATGTTCCATCTGCTCAGCAGAAAAGAACAGGAAGAATTTACAGATAAATATATTGATGTGTTGCAGATCAAGACGGCAGACCGTGAGACTCCGATCAAACAGCTTTCCGGTGGAAACCAGCAGAAGGTAATCCTTGGAAGATGGCTGCTTACGGATCCGGATTTCCTGATCCTTGATGAGCCTACAAGAGGTATCGATATCGGTACAAAGACAGAGATCCAGAAGCTTGTGCTGCAGCTGGCAGAGCAGGGCATGGCTGTTATGTTTATCTCTTCTGAGATCGAAGAGATGATCCGTACCTGCAGCAGAATGGCGGTACTGCGTGACGGAGCGAAGGTTGGAGAGCTTGAAGAATCCGAACTTCACCAGAACTCCATCATGAAAGCGATTGCGGGAGGTGGAAACTAATGGAAAAAGTGAAAAAACTGACATCCCAGAGATTGTTTATGCCAGTCTTTTGCCTGGTTATTATGTTGATCGCAGCCGTGATCGCCAGCCCGGACTTTTTCAAGATCGGCGTGCAGAACGGCGTGCTGTATGGACGTATTATTGATGTTATCAACCGAGGCAGTGAGGTAGTTATCCTCGCAGTAGGCATGACGCTGGTTGTATCTGCCTCTGCCGGAACAGATATTTCTGTAGGTGCTGTCATGGCAGTGGTTGCAGCTGTCACTTGTTCATTCGTGGCAGGCGGCCAGCAGAGTGTCAATGAATATGTGAACAATCCTATCGTTGGCGCACTCCTCGGTATTTTAGTAGGTATCCTTTGCGGATGCTTTAACGGTTTCCTTGTAGCTAAACTGAAGATACAGCCGATGGTAGCTACGCTGATCCTGTTTACCGCAGGACGTGGTATTGCCCAGCTGCTCACCAACGGCCAGATCACTTATGTGCGTGTAGAAAGCTTTAAAAAGCTTGGCGCCAGCATTCCGGGTGTTCCTATCCCAACGGCTATTTTTGTCACCGTTATTGTCGTAGTACTTACAATGGTGCTGCTGAAAAAGACGGCTTTAGGTATGTACATAGAGGCAGTAGGTATCAATGCCAAGGCAGCAAGGCTGGTAGGTTTAAAATCTACCATGATCATCTTCATGGTTTATGCCTTCAGTGGTTTCTGCGCAAGTATTGCAGGTTTGATCAACTGTTCCCGTATTTATTCTGCCGATGCAAATAACATCGGATTAAACCTTGAGCTGGATGCTATTCTGGCAGTTGCCCTGGGTGGCAACTCACTGGCAGGAGGAAAATTCTCCCTCCTCGGTTCCGTGATTGGAGCTTACACCATTCAGACACTGACGACTACGCTGTATGCGATCTCCGTAAGTTCGGACCAGATTCCGGTTTACAAGGCTATCGTTGTAGTTATCATCGTATCATTACAGTCTCCTGAGCTTGGCAAGATGATTCGCCGTCTGAGAGCAAAATCTTCTGCTCAGGCAGGGAAAGGAGCGGCATAATGAAAAAACAAGGACGTAAATTAGATGGAAATTCATTCCTGCTGC
>JALFIB010000210.1 GCA_022776305.1 Lachnospiraceae bacterium | reverse complement strand
CATCAACCGTTCACCGCAGGAAGCTCAGGAAAACGGTATCAGCACCGTTTATCAGGAGGTCAATCTTTGCCCGAACCTTTCCGTGGCAGAAAACCTGTATATCGGACGTGAACCGAAAAAAGCAGGAATGATTGACTGGGGGACTATGAAAAGAAAGTCCAGAGAATTGCTCGAAGGATTGGATATACATATTGATGTTTCAGTAGCTGTAGAAAATTATTCCATCGCGATCCAGCAGATGATCGCAATTGCCCGTGCAGTAGATATGTCTGCAAAGGTACTGATCCTTGACGAGCCTACATCATCCCTTGATGACGGCGAAGTTGAGAAGCTGTTCAAACTAATGAACAAACTGAAAGCACAGGGCGTAGGTATTATTTTTGTTACTCATTTCCTTGAACAGGTGTATGAAGTCTGCGACAGGATCACAGTTCTTCGAAACGGTGCCCTTGTGGGAGAGTTTAAAGTAGAAGACCTTCCAAGAGTCCAGCTGGTTGCCAAGATGATGGGTAAAGATTTCGATGATCTGGCTGCCATCAAAAAAGAAGGCGGAGAAGATAAGACAAAAGGAGAAGTGGTTATCTCTGCAAAAGGTCTGGGCCACAAAGGTACCATCAAACCATTCGACCTTGATATCCACAAAGGTGAGGTCATCGGTCTTACGGGACTTCTGGGATCAGGGCGTTCCGAGCTGGCAAGAAGTATTTACGGTGCGGACAAGCCGGATTCCGGTGAGCTCTTTGTAAAAGGCAAGAAACTTTTGGTGGGAGCACCTTTGGACGCAATGATGTCCGGTATGGCATATCTGCCTGAAAACCGTAAAGAAGAGGGTATTATCGCAGACCTGTCTGTTCGTGAGAATATTATTATCGCTCTCCAGGCAAAACGCGGTATGTTCCATCTGCTCAGCAGGAAAGAACAGGAAGAATTTACAGATAAATATATTGACGTACTGCAGATCAAGACGGCAGACCGCGAGACACCGATCAAACAGCTTTCCGGTGGAAACCAGCAGAAGGTAATCCTTGGAAGATGGCTGCTTACGGATCCGGATTTCCTGATCCTTGATGAGCCTACAAGAGGTATCGATATCGGTACGAAGACAGAGATCCAGAAGCTTGTGTTGCAGCTGGCAGAGCAGGGCATGGCGGTTATGTTTATCTCATCCGAGATTGAAGAGATGATCCGTACCTGCAGCAGAATGGCGGTATTGCGTGACGGAGCGAAGGTTGGAGAGCTTGAAGAATCTGAACTTCACCAGAGCTCTATCATGAAAGCGATTGCGGGAGGTGGAAATTAATGGAAAAAGTGAAAAAACTGACATCCCAGAGATTGTTTATGCCAATTTTTTGTCTGGCTCTTATGTTGATCGCAGCCGTGATCGCCAGCCCGGACTTTTTCAAGATCGGTGTGCAGAGCGGCGTGCTGTATGGACGTATTATTGATGTTATCAACCGAGGAAGTGAAGTAGTTATCCTTGCGGTTGGTATGACATTGGTTGTATCTGCTTCTGCAGGAACAGATATTTCCGTGGGTGCTGTCATGGCAGTGGTTGCCGCTGTCACCTGTTCTTTCGTGGCAGGCGGGCAGCAGAGTGTCAATGAATATGTGAATAATCCTATCCTTGGCGCCCTCCTCGGTATTTTAGTAGGTATCCTTTGCGGATGCTTCAATGGTTTCCTTGTAGCAAAGCTGAAGATCCAGCCGATGGTAGCTACCCTGATCCTGTTTACAGCAGGACGCGGTATCGCCCAGCTGCTCACAGACGGACAGATCACTTATGTGCGTGTGGAAAGCTTTAAAAAGCTCGGCGCCAGCATTCCGGGTGTTCCTATCCCAACGGCTATTTTCGTCACCGTAATTGTCGTAGTGCTCACTATGGTTCTGCTGAAAAAGACGGCTTTGGGTATGTACATAGAGGCAGTAGGTATCAATGCCAAGGCAGCAAGGCTGGTAGGTCTGAAATCCACCATGATCATCTTCATGGTTTATGCCTTCAGTGGTTTCTGTGCAAGTATTGCAGGCTTGATCAACTGTTCCCGTATTTATTCTGCCGATGCAAATAACATCGGATTGAACCTTGAGCTGGATGCTATTCTTGCAGTTGCTCTGGGCGGCAACTCACTGGCCGGAGGAAAATTCTCCCTCCTCGGTTCCGTGATCGGAGCTTATACCATTCAGACACTGACGACTACACTGTATGCCATCTCTGTAAGTTCGGATCAAATCCCGGTTTACAAGGCCATCGTTGTCGTTATCATCGTATCATTACAGTCTCCTGAGCTTGGCAAGATGATTCGCCGTCTGAGAGCAAAATCTTCTGCTCAGGCAGGGAAAGGAGCGGCATAATGAAAAAACAAGGACGTAAATTAGATGGAAATTCATTCCTGCTGC
>JALFIB010000162.1 GCA_022776305.1 Lachnospiraceae bacterium | reverse complement strand
GAGATCGTCCTGATGGGAGGAGCTGCCAGAGGAGGAAATGTGACGGAGAGCGCAGAGTTTAATATCTACGAGGATCCGGAAGCGGCAGCTATTGTATTTGAATCAGGGATTCCTATCGTAATGTGTGGACTGGATGCCACTAGTAAATGCGGGCTGACAAAGGAACAGACCAAAGTCCTTTTGGAATCTGAGGGAGCTGCATCTAAGGCAGTAGGCGCTATGATACAGTTTTACCTGACAGGTCCCGCTTACCGTGGACAGCCCATGGCGAGCATCCATGATGCATCTACTTTTATGTATATGCTTCATCCTGAAATTTACAAAGGGGTAAAGATGCCCGTTACGGTAGATTGCTCAGAGGGCATGAACCGTGGCATGACCGTTTGCGATATGAGGGAGAAATCAAAAGAGAAAATATCTAAAGTCACTGTCCTAATGGACGCAGATGGAGAAAAGTTCCAAGAATATTTAATAGAAGCCATCAAGAAAATGGATGATAGGCTGGAAAAATAGAATAGTAAACAGAAGGGGAGCCTGAAAATACTGGGCTCCCTATTCTTTTACCCTATGGTTTAAAGGGAGAAAAATTTTAATTGATCAAATGTTTCGTCATCCAATAACGCCCCAGTTGTTTCTACCACTTTTGCAGCAGCTCTGTTTGCCGTATAGATGGAATCATGGAGACTCATACCGAGTTTTTGGCAGGCAATTACAGCTCCGATATGGGAGTCACCTGCTCCGATGGTATCTACCTGCTTTGCGGGAACGCTTTCTACATATCCTTTTTCTGATTTGCTGCAATAGTATGTGCCATGAGAGCCAAGTGTGACGATCACTGTATTGGAAGTCAAGGAATAAAGGTAGGATGCAGCTTCCTCAAGAGAGCGGTTTTGGGCATAGGTACATGCTTCTTCTTCGTTCAGATGCAAAATGGGATGCAGGGTGAAAATACGCTGCAGTAAATCGGGATCGATCTTTTGGATCCGAGGTCCCGGTGCAAAATAGATAGCAAACTGGGGATTTTTTTCCAGCCAGGATACAATGTTACATCCGGTACGCTCTTCAATTTCCAGACCGCAAATATAAACACTGTCGATTTCCTCAATATTTAGAAGAGAAAACCATGAGGGCTCAAAAAGGTACTCCGCACCGTGGTAGGAGATGAAAGTGCGCTCTCCGCTGTTCTCCACGAAACAATAGCAGCATCCGTTGTCATTTTGCGGGGTGGGTATGGGGGAGGTAATGCCTCGTTTTTGTAACTCTGTGCGCACAAAATCACCATAAGCGCCTGTCCCTACCGGTGAAAAAAGGATATAGGGCACTTGGAAATGGCGGATCATATCAGAAGTATTGTATGCGCACCCTCCTAATGACATGCGTTGTGTAATAACATGGACATCCTCCTGAGTACGGGGAAGATGGTCCACGTTGATGATAACGTCAACGACAGTTGAGCCGATGACCAAAGTTTTTTTCATATTATTATTCGTTTTTTCCATTTTCTGTAGTCCTTATCAATAAATGTTCTAAAGTGTCAAGCTTCTTTCCATATCAAACTTTTCACCCTGATACCTAAATATTCTAACATATTGATCATAATTGTGAAAGGGAAAACAGGAGAAAAGACGTTCTTTCCGGAAGGCATCTAAAATATACTGAAAGAAAGGGACAAGGTTGAGGAACCGTTTTGAAACGAAAAAAATGGGCAGAGAGGATCTTATTCATCGCAGAAGTTCTATTGCTGGCTATCATTTTAGCCGCCTCCTGCATGATGTTGTTTTGGTATGGGAAATATGGTCAGGAGAATAAAGTTAAGATAAAGTCCACTTCAAAACTATATCAAGAAGAAGCACCACAAGTAGAAAGATTGAGAGAAGAAGCATCACAAGAAGTATCAGATGAAAAGATATCACCAGAAAATCCAGAACAGGAATCTGAAATATCGACAAACGAAAGGATAGAGTGGATCCGTGTTCGGATCATGAGTCAGGATTATGAGGAGAGTGTTCACCAAAAGGTTGTGGTTTCAGGAGACAGTTCGCTGGAAATCACCGAATTGAGTATGGAACAATTCCTCCTGAGGAATCCCATTGGCGGGACGATGAGGAAAGAAAACAATACAAGAAATGCAATGGAGCAAAATAGCATAATGGAGGAGAATAGTACAGAAGATATAAAAAAGAATATGGAAGATGCGCAAAGGACCATTGAAATATCAAATGAAGAGATGGAAGTGGGAGAAGTCATGATGGTTCGTGATAAGGAAGATGGACTGCTCACCATAGAAAGCATCCAGAGGGCTTGCGGGTGTCCAAGCTACAGTGGGATTCTGTATTTCATACGGGAGGATGAGGGAATCGCTGTAATCAATGAGGTGCTGCTGGAGACGTATTTATATAGTGTGGTATCCAGCGAAATGCCTTCTGATTACCCTATGGAAGCTCAAAAGGCGCAGGCTGTCTGTGCCAGAACTTATGCTGTCAATTGCATTTCACAAAATGATGGGACACTTTTTGAAGATCTGGATGACAGTGTGATGTCTCAGGTTTATAATAATCAAAAGTGGTCAAAACAATCGAAAGAAGCGGTGGATGATACCCATGGTGAGATCTTGGGGCTGCCGGAAATACAGTATTATTCAACTTCCTGCCAAAGTGAGCATTACACGAATCTTTCGGATGAAGCTGCGTTTCAAATGTTTTTATCTGAAACTCCGGAGGAGGATGCGGAATACAATTCTCCTTGGCTGAGGTGGACAACTGCAGTTCCTGCCAGTACTGTGCTGGAACATCTGGAAATAAATGAAAGCAGGGATATAAACGGAGAAATCGGTGTAAAAATAATAAAAAGAGAGGGGAACGGAAGGCTTTCGCAGATTGTGATTACTTATCATGGGGAAACCTACCAGATTGAGGGAGAATTTGAAATACGAAAAGTGTTTGGAGATGCGCTCAGTGAGATTTGCTTAATGGACGGAAACCGTGTAAGCGGCATGGAGCTGTTGCCTAGCGCATTTTTTTATTTTCGTTCTCCGGAAGGAGAACCATTGCAAGAAGGCAGCTATGGGATGAAAGATGAGATGGAATTAGTAGGCGGGGGATACGGCCATGGCAACGGCATGAGCCAGTGCGGCGCGGCAGAGCTTGCGCTGAAAGGTCTGGACTACGAAGAAATTTTGGAGTATTATTATTACACAAAGATTGAGAAATAAACAGACGGCATGCAAAAAATACGATGCCGGAAGAGGACAAAACATGAAGATCATTCACAGGTTTTTAGAGCTGGTGTATAAATTTGCAGTAAAAATCGGGGACGATCGTGTGCGGGCTCATGCTGCGGAAGCTGCTTTCTTTACCATTATGAGCGTTTTTCCTATTTTGATGCTTCTTCTTACTCTCGTACAGTATACCCCACTTACGCAGACCGATGTCGTGATGACCATTGAGCGTTTGATACCTTTTGAAATATCCGGTATTTTGAAATCCATGGTCAGCAGTGTGTTCCGTCAGTCAACGGCATTGCTGTCTTGGTCAGCGATTGTCGCCATTTGGGTAGCCGGAAAAGGGATTCTTGGGATCACAGACGGATTAAATTCCATCTATCGTATTAAAGAGACGCGAAACTATTTTGCTGTAAGGCTTCGCGCCGCATGTTATACTGTGGTTATGATCGTAGCCATCCTGATTAGCCTGATCCTTCTTGTATTTGGATATACGTTGCAGGGATATATTGCAAAATGGTTTCCTTTTGCAGACAGGATTCCGGATGCGTTGCTGATCCTACCTACCTTGATCGCTATTGTACTGCTTGTGATGCTGTTTTTGATGATGTATATGTTTTTGCCCAACCGCCGGAGGACTTTCAGAAGCCAGCTTCCAGGCGCGCTGTTTACGGCTCTGGCCTGGTGTGTGTTTTCTTATGCATTTTCCATTTATCTTGATTATGCGGGAAATATGTCGGTGATCTATGGCAGTTTGACCACCCTTGTGGTAGTGATGCTTTGGCTGTATTTTTGTATGTACCTGCTTTTCTTTGGTGCAGAGATCAACCATTATCTGGCACATCCGGAGTTGTTCGAGATAAAAAAAGTGTAACTGTACAGAGCCAAGTTCTGTATCGTTACAAAAAAATAGAAAATAGAATACCAGAAAACAGAATAGTTCTTGACAGAACCGTTTGGTGTGGTAAAATAGGCAATAGTTGAAAAAACAGGCAAAGATGGTGCACAGTAGCGGATTGTTTACTTACAGAGAGAGGATGTCATCGGCTGGAAGCATTCTTATTTACAGGCAAAAAGTGAATTTCACACCGGAGCTTTACTTCTGAACGTTCTTTGCAGGATCAGCAAGGGCAATTAGGAAGTGACGTTTGATGCACGTTACGCATATGAGTGCCTGTCCTTATGGGCAGGAATCAGGGTGGTACCACGGAATCATGCTTCGTCCCTATGGGGATGGAGCTTTTTTATCGTTTAGGTTTTGTTGATAAAAATATTCCGGAAAGCTGTGTAAAATGGATAGGAACGAAACAGAAAGGGAGAAAACTATGAAGGACAAATTGCAGTCAATCAAAGAAGAAGCATTGGCCCAGATCGAAGAGGCTGGCGTGCTGGACAAACTCAATGATGTCAGGGTTAATTTCCTCGGGAAAAAAGGAAAACTGACGGCAGTGCTGAAAAGCATGAAGGATGTTCCACCGGAAGAGCGTCCAGCATTCGGACAGCTTGTAAATGAGACAAGGGCACAGATTGAAAGTGTATTGGAAGAAACGAAGAAAAAACTGGAGGCGCAGGCTTTGGAGCTGCAGTTGAAATCAGAAGTCATTGATGTGACGCTGCCGGCAAAAAAAAGCAATGTTGGCCATCGCCATCCGAATACCATTGCAAGAGAAGAAGTGGAACGGATCTTTATCGGCATGGGTTATGAAGTAATGGAAGGACCGGAGATCGAATACGATGAGTACAATTTCGAAAAACTGAATATTCCGGCAAACCATCCCGCGAAAGACGAGCAGGACACCTTCTACATCAACAAGGAGATCGTCCTCCGCACACAGACTTCACCTGTTCAGGCACGTGCGATGGAGAAAGGCAAGCTGCCTATCCGTATGATCTCACCGGGACGTGTATTCCGTTCTGACGAAGTGGATGCCACACATTCCCCGTCCTTCCACCAGATTGAGGGACTTGTGATTGATAAGAATATTACTTTTGCAGACTTGAAAGGTACGCTGGAGCAGTTTGCAAAGGAACTCTTTGGGGAAGAAACAAAGACGAAATTCCGTCCGCACCATTTCCCATTTACAGAGCCAAGTGCCGAAGTGGATGTTTCCTGCTTCAAATGCGGTGGCAAGGGCTGCAGGTTCTGCAAGGGCAGTGGCTGGATCGAGATCCTTGGCTGCGGCATGGTACATCCTCATGTACTTGAGATGTGCGGCATTGATCCGGAAGAGTATACAGGATTTGCTTTCGGTGTGGGACTTGAGCGTATTGCACTGTTAAAATATGAGATTGACGATATGAGACTGCTTTATGAAAATGATGCACGTTTCCTGAAACAGTTCTAAGGAGGAGAATAGAGATGAATACAACATTATCATGGATAAAAGCATACGTTCCTGATCTGGATGTGACAGCACAGGAATATACTGATGCGATGACACTCTCCGGAACAAAGGTGGAGGGCTACGTTGCAGCTGACAGAGACCTTGACAAGATCGTGATCGGGCAGATCGAAAAGATCGAACGTCATCCGGATGCAGACAAACTGATCATCTGTCAGGTAAATGTGGGAAATGAATCTGTACAGATCGTGACAGGTGCTCCTAACGTAAAGGAAGGAGATAAAGTGCCGGTTGTTCTTGACGGCGGACGTGTTGCAGGAAACCACGACGGCAAAATGACAGAAGGCGGTATTGTGATTAAGAAAGGTAAGCTCAGAGGCATTGAATCCTGTGGTATGATGTGCTCTATCGAAGAGCTTGGATCCTCAAGGGACATGTATCCGGAAGCTCCGGAGTACGGTATCTATATTTTCCCGGAGGACGCTGAAGTAGGGGCAGATGCCATTGAAGCCCTTGGACTTCGTGATGTAAACTTCGAATATGAGATCACTTCCAACCGTGTAGACTGTTTCTCTGTGATCGGTATCGCAAGAGAGGCTGCTGCCACATTCCGCAAGGAATTCCATCCTCCGGTGGTCACACCTACAGGAAATAGTGAAAATGCAGCGGATTATGTGAAAGTTACGGTAAAAGATCCTGATCTTTGTCCGCGTTACTGCGCAAGGATCGTAAAAAATATTAAGATCGCTCCTTCACCGAAGTGGATGCAGCGCCGTCTTGCAGCGGCAGGTATCCGCCCCATCAATAATATTGTTGATATCACCAACTATGTGATGGAAGAGTATGGACAGCCGATGCATGCGTATGATTATGATACACTTGCCGGCCATGAGATCGTTGTCCGTCGTGCTGAAAAAGACGAAAAGTTTGTTACCCTTGACGGGCAGGAGCGTCTGATGGATGAAAATGTGGTAATGATCTGTGACGGTGAGAAGTCTGTGGGGATCGGCGGTATCATGGGCGGTGAGAATTCCATGATTACAGATGACGTGAAGACCATGCTTTTTGAGGCAGCTTGCTTTGACGGTACGAACATCCGCCTTTCTTCCAAGAGGATCGGACTGCGTACAGATGCGTCTGCAAAATTTGAAAAAGGCCTGGATCCCAATAACGCCCAGGCAGCCATCGACAGGGCTTGCCAGCTGGTGGAAGAGCTTGGGGCAGGTGAAGTAGTAGGCGGCATGGTGGATGTATACAGCAAGGTGAAAGAGCCGGTGCGTATTCCATTTGAGCCGGATAAGATCAATGCACTTCTGGGCACGGATATTTCTGCAGAGGAGATGCTTTCTTATTTCAAAATGATTGACCTTGGTTATGATGAAGAGACGAAAGAGGTGATTGCTCCGACTTTCCGTCATGACCTGTTCCGTACGGCTGACCTTGCAGAAGAAGTGGCAAGATTTTATGGATATGACAATATCCCGACCACCCTTCCAAGCGGTGAGGCAACGACAGGTAAGCTTCCTTTCGATCTTCGTGTGCGCGAGGTTGCGCAGGATATTGCTGAGTACTGTGGTTTTTCACAGGGAATGATGTATTCCTTCGAGAGCCCGAAGGTATTTGATAAACTTATGATTCCTCAGGATTCACCATTACGTGATGCCATTAAGATCCAGAACCCTCTCGGTGAGGATTTCAGCATCATGCGTACGGTTTCCGTTGGCGGAATGCTGACATCGCTGGCATTCAACTACAACCATAGGAACAAAAATGTCCGCCTGTATGAACTTGGAAATATTTACCTTCCGAAAGCCCTTCCTCTTACGGAGCTTCCTGATGAGCGTATGCAGTTTACATTGGGAATGTACGGGGATGGTGACTTCTTTACCATGAAAGGTGTGGTAGAAGAATTCCTTGAAAAGCTTGGAATCATGGGAAGGAAGAAATATTCACCTGAGAATAAAAAGAGCTTCCTCCACCCGGGACGTCAGGCAGAGATCCTCTATGGGAAAACGGTACTCGGTTATTTAGGTGAAGTACATCCCCTTGTAGCATCAAATTACGGTATCGGTGAAAAAGCATATATTGCAGTCCTTGACATGCCGGAAGTGACAAAACTTGCCACCTTTGACCGCAAATATATGGGAATCGCACGTTTCCCGGCTGTGACGAGAGACATTAGTATGGTAGTTCCGAAAAACGTATCCGCTGGTCAGATCGAAGATATGATCATCCAGCGAGGCGGAAAAACCTTAGAAGAATGTAAGCTTTTTGATATTTATGAGGGAGCCCAGATCAAATCCGGCTTCAAATCTGTGGCTTATTCCATTGTATTCAGGGCAAAGGACCGTACTCTGGAAGAAAGTGATATTACAGCAGCTATGAAAAAGATCTGGAATGGCCTTGAGTCCCTTGGCATTGAGATCCGTTCCTAAGAGGGGATTGATACATGAGATTATATATCATCAGGCACGGGGAAACCCAGTGGAACACAGAACTCCGCCTGCAGGGCCAGACGGATATACAATTAAATGAAAAGGGGCGTGCGCTGGCAAAAGTGACAGCGCATGCCATGAAAGGTATTCCCTTTGACCTTGTGATCACCAGCCCTCTCGGAAGGGCGAAAGAAACGGCTTCTATTGTAATTGGCGGGCAGGATATCCCGATGATAGAAGACGATCGTATCCGTGAGATCGGTTTTGGGGAATTGGAAGGCCGCCAGCTTTCAAAAGAAGAGCGTGAGGATCCGGAATCTGAATTTTACTGTTTTTTCCATGACCCGGAGCATTACGTACCGGATAGAGGCGGTGAATCGATTATAGCCCTCTGTGAGCGAACAGCAGAGTTTTTGAAGGATCTAAAAGGAAAACAGGAATGGATGGGAAAAACGATTCTTGTTTCTACCCACGGTGCTGCATCCAGAGGACTTCTCGCGGCTATTAAGAAGACACC
>JALFIB010000139.1 GCA_022776305.1 Lachnospiraceae bacterium | reverse complement strand
CGGGATATGCGTTCCGATCATGTAAAAAAGCACACTAAAAGGTCTCCATTATGAAAACCTTCAGTGTGCTTTTGCTTAAACATTTAATCGATCCACATTTGTCCACGACACCCCGGATCAGGGAAACAGTCAGGCGGCAGTTGGCACTGCCTCATGGGTAACTGGCCCCTCTGTGGTTCTCACAGAGCCGCCCCCATTGCGTGATCCTGCTCCTGCAGGGCTGTGGCTGGACGGAAGTATCATTGTCCTCTCCGGTTTCATGGCACAGGCAGCTGCCAGACTGTCTTTCAAACGAGAATTTGCCGCTCGCACCCGTACGCCTACCGGCGCATGAGAGGTCATCGCGCTTCGTCATGCATGCTCCACCTTCAAGAAAGGTACCTGAATGAATGTGTATTCGGTTGTAATGTTCACGGAGAGATGCTTAGTCCCTCCAATACATAGGCGTCGAGAAGGGCCATTTTACAACCTCATGCAAAAAATAATTCGGATTTTTTTCTTATTCGTAATATCTGCTTACTTACAGCTTGCTGTGATATTTTCATAATAGCTGCAACTTCTGTTTCGCTATATCCAAACTCTGATATAAGAATCAGAATAATCAGCTGTTTTCTGGTAATGCTTTTAAGAAGATTATGCAAAGGCTCCAGTTCTATGCTTTCAACGAAACCGTCTAACTCCCCCATGAAGTACTCATCTTCGTATGATAATTTCTCGATGTTCTTCTCTATCAGGTACTTAAACGATTCCATTGGTGGTGCCCCGTCAGTTCCAGGAAAATCGATATCCATATCATTTTCGAAGTGAACTCTTCTCTGCTTGAATTCATCCCAGTCCATTTCCTTGATTTCAGCGATAACTTTCTTCGACATTTCCATTGTTTCGTATTCCTTGTATGTTGCTTCGTGTTCCTTTTCAAACTTTGCTTTCTCTATGTAATAAATAAATTCCATTTGTATCCTCCGATTTTCTGAAAAAAATTGATGTAACTTCTTCGAAAATCGGATTTACGGATACTTAGCTACCTGTGGGAGCCATTTGTGCGGTAAACAAAAAAGCATGTGCTTCCTTTCTCCCGCTGCCGCATAAGCAGCATAGAGATTGGTTGCACATGCAAAAAAAGACCCGCAAAACACTTTTATCAATAAGGATTATCATCCCTATGACTGCTTATGTTTTGCGGGTCTCATAATGATTGTTTCGTCCTACTAACAGCCACCTACTTTTTTCGTGTGTTAATGCTGCATTCAGACTATCAAGTTCAGTCCTCTGACAAACTCTTGGTCTTAGTGCGTCGCCTTCAAGGGCTTACAGAGTTCCTACGCCTCCTGCCAACATGACTTACGCCTAAGCCTCACTTTATTTAATTGTTAAATTATCTTCATTGATTATCTTATATATTATCGTATTATTTTTGTATGTGATTTCAAATTTTCTATCGCATTCTGGGCATCTCCAAGATGTTTCAGTCATCATCTTAGTGTCACATATGTGCGCACGGCACACAGGACAACTAATCGTCATTTTTTCTGGTTTTTTCATATGAAGATTAGCGTCGATATTAACACTAAAGACATTGACGCATATCTGTATTTTGGAACCCATGAAACATCATTTTGTATGCCATATATATTAGTCGCATTGCCTACAGCTTCAATAGCCGCTGCGAATACTATAGCCGCCGACACGTAACTAAAACTTACAGCAGCTTTAGCAGCAAATACAATCATTACAATTAATGCTATTATCATTTTCCACATACAATCGTTTGAACTTATACGATATTTGATAATCTTTCTGTAATTTTTTCTGGTCAAATCATCGTACGTAAGATTCAATGCATTTGCCATATCAGCAATCTTATCTATACCTACTTCATATCCGAGGCCGATTTTGCCGCTGGCCACCCTCTGGACAGTCTTCTTCGTTACACAAAGTTTTGTAGCGAAGTCTTTTGGAAGCTGATCTCCGTGCTCCTCAAGATACATTGCCAGATTTGTTCTGATTATTGGCTCATTATTTTTCCAATCTTCAAGATTATTCATTCTGCATTCACCTCCAGTTTTGATAAATATAGAATAACACAAACTTGCTGATTTTAATAACCGTATAAGCCACACTGTCCAGGACAGTTATCTTTTATCGCTCAACTTGATATCTGTTTCAAGCTGCTGTTCTGTATTGTATTGAGCGATGTAATCTTCTTCAGCTTCTCTGACTGTGTATACGTTATGCCGATATTTAATTTCCAGAAGCCTGTTGCACTGTGGACAGTATAATGCTGTCATCTCAGTTGAATTTGTTTTTCCGATAATTCTGCCACAATATGGACATGACATTAGTACTTCTTTCTTTTTCTTCATTTCGCTTTTCCCTCCTCTTTTCATTAGCTAAAAGCGATATATCAACTGCCCGGATGATTCTCTACGCCTGCCTCTTAGGGAAACGTCCGCACTACTGGATTGCCAAGGCCAAGGGCGCAATTTATTCGTGCAAACAGCTATTAAGACAGGCAACCGGGATATCCCCAGCTCAGTCAATTATGTTGTAATTTCAGTCGTTTTCCTGACTGCGAGGCTATTATAAAGCTATGAACGTATGTTCGTCAAGCGCTATTTTTGCAAAAAAGAAGACCTGAGGAATTAGTTCCCCAGGCCAATAATACTTTTTCTGTTTTTACATAATATGGAAATTTATGTGTATCATCGCCTCTGCCTCGATAGCATTCTGCATCTGATCTATGAGCA
>JALFIB010000074.1 GCA_022776305.1 Lachnospiraceae bacterium | reverse complement strand
GTTGTTTGTCAGGCTTGCAACCATAGCCTGAAACGGCGTGAAGCCGGCATTTTTTGCGGCAATTCCAAGGGTAAAGCCCACAGCCAGATAGCCAAGGGCGATGGGAATGCCGTCGTGAAGTCCTTTGAAAAGCCATTTCTTGTTTTCTTGTCTCATTTTTATTCTCCGTATTATCCTAATGATTTAATTATCAAAAGATACCAGACGGATTGTTCCGCGCTTCGCGCTATCACAATCCTGCAAAATATTCGGAATCCATGGGGCCCCTACCCCACTACTTCCTCATATTTTGGCGTGTCAATAAGTCGTTCATCCACTGTCGTGCAAGCATGACGTGGATTCAGACTTTTGACACTGGTATCTTTACATTATTTTACAGGACGTCTTGTAATAAGTACAACGAATTATTATAATAATTACATTAGTATAACTAATATAATACTACTTAGAGAGGTTAAGACATGAACCGATATGAAGTATTTGTAAAGGTTATGGAAAATGGAAATTTTACAAAGGCCGCGGAAAAATTGAATTATACACAGTCTGCAGTCAGTCAGATGGTCCACACTCTGGAAGCGGAGTTGGGATCGATCCTGATGGTTCGAAATAAAAACGGAGTGGAGCTGACGGTAGATGGAGAAGCGTATTACCCTTATATTTGTTCGATCGCAAAAGCGCATCAGGAGCTGTGGGAAAAGAAACGGGAGATGCAGGGGCTTGGAAGCGGCAAGATCCGGATCGGCTCTTTTACCAGCGTGAGCAGGAACTGGCTGCCCGGGTTGATGAAGCAGTTCAAGGAACAGTATCCGGCAGTACAGTTTGAACTGTTTCAGGGGGAATATACCAATATTGAACAGTGGATCCGTGAAGGGAAGGTTGATTTTGGGTTTGTAAGTCCGGAAGCAGTGACAGGACTTTCTACCATTCCCCTTTATGTAGATAAAATGGTGGCGGTCCTTCCGCCGGGGCATCCGCTTACCGGTAAAGCTAAAGTGGAGCTGCGTGATCTGGCTGCCTGTCCCAATATTTTATTGGATGAGGGTGAATGGAGTGCACCCCTGAACGCATATGAAAAGAATCATTTAAAACCGGATATCCAGTACCGCGTTTATGACGATTATTCGATCATGATGATGGTGCAGCAAAACCTTGGTGTTTCGATGCTTTATCAAGGCGTGGTACAGAATCCGGTGCAGGAAAGAAGCGCAGGACAGCCGCCGTTTTGCGTGACCCGTCCCATTGAACCGGCTGTAGAACGAACAGTAGCGGTGGCCTGCAAAAACAAAGAAACTTTGCCTATTGCAAGCCGCCGCTTTTTGGAATTTATCCTGCAGTATTTTCAGATCAAAAAATAGCTGCTTTTCTGTTAACCTAAAATTGCTTTCAGATCCTCTTCCGGTGTGCTGATGGGGTGGATCTCATAATTTTTCACCAGAAAGTCCAGAACATTCGGTGAAAGGAAAGCGGGCAGTGTAGGACCAAGGTAGATATTGCGGATACCAAGGTGCAGGAGTGTAAGCAGGATGCAGACCGCTTTTTGCTCGTACCAGGAAAGTACCAGTGTGAGGGGCAGGTCATTGACCCCGCATCCAAAGGCTTCCGCCAGCGCTGTTGCTACTTTGATGGCACTGTAGGCATCGTTGCACTGTCCCATATCCATGATACGGGGAAGCCCGCCGATGGTGCCGAGATCCAGATCATTAAAACGGTATTTTCCGCAGGCAAGAGTGAGGATGGCAGTATCGGATGGCGCCTGCTTTACAAGCTCTGTGTAGTAATCCCTGCCTTTACGGGCACCGTCGCAGCCGCCTACAAGGAAAATGTGCTTCAATGTGCCGCCTTTTATTGCTTCAATGACCGTATCTGCCACAGAAAGGACAGCACTGTGGGAAAATCCGGTGGCGACAGTTTTTCCGCCGTTGATCCCACAGAAATCCTGATCCTCAGAGTAACCCCCAAGTTCCAGCGCTTTTTGGATCACAGGAGTGAAATCTTTCTCGTTGCCGATGTGAACAAGTCCCGGATAGGAGACTTCACCGGTGGTAAACACACGATCCATATAACTTGGTTTTGGGGGCATCAGGCAGTTGGTGGTAAAGAGGACAGGAGCCGGAATATCGGATAATTCTTTTTGCTGGTTGTGCCATGCAGTTCCAAAATTTCCTTTTAAATGGGAATATGCTTTCAGTTTCGGATATGCGTGTGCCGGAAGCATTTCACCGTTTGTGTAGATGTTGATCCCCTTATCTTTTGTCTGTTCCAGAAGCAATTCCAAATCTTTCAAGTCGTGTCCGCTGACGACGATAAAAGGCCCTTTTTCCACTTTCAGCGGGACAGTTGTAGGCTGCGGCATTCCATACGTATCCGTATTCGCTTTGTCCAGCAGTGCCATACATTTCAGATTGATCTCGCCTACTTTCAGTACGAGGGGCAGCAGCTGTTCCATATCCAGATCAGATCCGATGGCAGCTAGCCCTTCACAGAAGAAGGCGTTCACTTCAGGATCGGTGTATCCCAGTATCCGCGCATGGTAAGCATAGGCAGCCATACCGCGCAATCCAAACAAAATGAGTGATTTTAAAGAGCGGATATCTTCCTCTGCATTCCAAAGGGATGCCATATTAAAACCATCCGTTCTTTCACAGTGCTGTACGCATTCACGGCATCCTTTCAAAAGCAATTCCTTTTCCCGGTTTACAGCTGAAATCTGTTCCTTTATGGTCTCTTCATTAAAATTCACATTTGTTACCGTGGTAAATAATCCTTCTAAAATAACGCAGTTGGTCCTTTCGGAAACGCTTTTTTTGTCTGCGGCTCCCGCAAGGCTGATTAGGGCACCTGTCAGTTCATCCTGCAGCGCTGCAATGCCGGATGTTTTTCCGCATACGCCTGTTTTTCCGGTACATCCGCTGCAACCTGCAGTCTGCTCACATTGAAAACAAAACATTTCTTTTGACATTGTAAATCCTCCTTCTGTGTGTATGTGACAAACAACATTGATAGGCTGGAAGTGCTGCCGTACAACGCTACCTTGACTTCGTGCCCTCAGTATAATATCTTAAAAGAAATAAAGCTGTTGTTTTTACAACGAAAGGGAGAAAATGAAAAAATATTATGATTTACTGGCGCAGACAAGGTTGTTTCAGGGCATAGAGGAACAGGAAATAGGCGCGATGCTGGAATGTCTGCAGTTTTCTTGTGAAAAATTTGAAAAGGGAGAAACCGTATACCGAAGGGAAGAGCAGATTCAGGAAGTCGCACTCCTGCTGGAAGGGCGTATCCATATCCGAAAAGAAGATTACTGGGGAAATTTAAGCATTTTGGGAGAAATTTCACCGGGAGAAGTTTTCGGGGAAGTGTATGCCTGTCTTGGCAGTGAAATGCATCATGATGCAGTGGCGATACAGCCAAGTACCGTACTTTTTTTAAATACAAACCGTATTCTCACGGTCTGTACTTCAGCCTGCCGGTTCCACACGCGGCTGATCCAGAATCTATTATCTGTCATTGCTTCCAAAAATCTTTTTCTCACGCAGAAGCTGGAGCATATGTCCCAGCGCAGCACACGGGAAAAACTGTTATCCTATTTATCGGAACAGGCCCAGCGCGTCGGAAAAGAGTCCTTTGACATACCTTTTAACAGGCAGCAGCTTGCTGATTTTCTTTCTGTTGACCGCAGCGCCATGTCAAATGAACTGTCAAAAATGAGAAAAGAAGGGCTTCTGGAGTTTGAGAGGAATCATTTTGTATTACTATAATCTGCTGTTCATATTTAATTGAAAAAATATTGAACATCAGTTCGAATTTGGGTATAATTAATTTGTGTAATTGAAAAAAGCTCGGGTGTGGAAATTCCGATTGTGAGATGCCCTCTAGTACTCAAAGGGGGTGATGCCCTATGAACACAATAGAAGTATTAACTTTGTTGTTAGTAGTTTTTGCGGCTCTGTCTTACATAGACAATCATATGAACAAAAAGAAATAAGTACCCGACTCGGCTCAAAGTATGGGTACTTATTCTTAAGTTTCGTATACTGAGGGCAAATCGGAATTACATCCGATTACTTTTGAGTAAATTATACACTAGGGTGGCTGAGAATTCAACCGCCCTTTTAAAATTTTATTCTGATCATATAAAAGTTCTTGACCCTGACCTTACGTCATAGCATATACTCAAATTACACACGGGAAATAAGAAGGAGGAAATTATATGCGAACAGTAAATGAAGTGAGCAAGCTGGCAGGAGTGAGTATACGCACGCTGCACTATTACGACCGGATTGGGCTATTACCGCCCAGTGGAATTACCGAGACCGGGTACAGGCTGTATGACGATACGGCACTGGAGCGCTTACAGTGCATTTTGCTGTTTCGTGAGTTGCAGTTTCCTCTGAAGGATATCAAAAAAATCATGGACAGCCCCGGATTTGACAAAGATAAAGCCTTGGAGCAGCAGATCACTTTATTGGAATTGAAAAAGGAGCATCTGGAAAATTTAATCGAACTTGCCCGTGATGTAAAAAGAAAAGGGGTGAAAAAATTGGATTTTAAAGCATTTGATACGAAAAAAATGGATGAATATGCAAAAGAGGCGAAAGCCAGATGGGGAGAGACAGCGGCGTATAAAGAGTATGAAGAAAAATGTAAGGACTGGGACGAAAAGGACGCACAGAAGGTGAACGAGGAATTCATGTCTTTGTTTACAGAATTTGCCCGTTTGAGTGATCTTGCCCCGGAAGAGGAAAGGGTACAAAAGCAAGTGCGGAAGCTGCAGGACTATATTACAGATCATTTCTATACCTGTACAAAAGAAATTTTAAGCGGACTTGGACAGATGTATGCAGCCGGAGGCGAGATGACAGAAAATATTGACCGGTCAGCTGGAAAAAAAGGCACGGCAGAGCTTGTATCTAAAGCCATTTCAGTGTATTGTAGTAACAACTGAAAGAAAGGAAAGTCTGTTTGATGATAGAATGACAGATTTCTAGACGAGGTGGCACAAGAACATGAAATACGAACATACTGTCCGGGCGGTTTTTCTGGACCGCCCCAACCGATTTATCGCACATGTGATGCTGGATGGAAAAGAAGAGACGGTTCACGTGAAAAACACGGGAAGATGCAGGGAGCTTTTGGTTCCCGGCAGAGAAGTGATCCTGGAAGAAAGCAGTAACCCGGCCCGGAAGACAAAGTATGATCTGATCTGTGTCAACAAGGATGGCCGCTGGGTCAATATGGATTCCCAGATCCCCAATAAGGCGGCGAAGGAATGGATCTGTAAAGGTGGGCTATTTCCGGAAGAAGTAGAGGTGAAAGCGGAAAAAACCTACGGAAATTCCCGCTTTGACCTTTACGTGGAGTCCGCGCAGAGAAAATCTTTTATTGAAGTGAAAGGTGTTACTTTAGAGGAGGAGAATATTGCCCGGTTTCCCGATGCCCCTACACTGCGGGGCATCAAGCACATGGAAGAACTGATCCGCTGCATGGAGGACGGGTATGAAGCCTATCTTTTATTCGTTATTCAGATGAAAAACGTGGCGAAGTTTGAGCCAAACTGGAAAACCCATCAGGAATTTGGCGAGACGCTGCAAAAGGCGGTCCGCGCAGGGGTGCACGTGTTGGCTTATGACTGTATGGTGACAGAAGATACCATAGAGATCGGTGAACCGGTGCCGGTAAAGATAAGTGAGTAGAAGAGCGGCAGAAAAAAGTATAATGGAAAAATGGAAAAGCATACGATAGGGAAAGGACGTCCACATAGTCTTTTATGACAAGTAGGCGTCCTTTTTTTATTACAACTATTTCGCTTTTTCGGTTTTGGGATTTATACTTTTGGATTTCGCCAATTGCTGTTCCAGTTTTTCTGCCACCGTAGGATACAGGTTCATATCGGTGTGGGGTATGAATTTGGAAGCCTGCATTTTGATCAGGAAATCAGGCATGGATGCAAACTGCACACAGTAAACGGTCTGTTGGAAGTACAGGATATCTTCCATGCGGTCACGGTTTAGAAGCAGCTGCCTTGCTCCGGCGAGGGAGCTGTTTTGCAGGCAATGGAACCGGTCACGGGGCAGATCCGGGAATATGCCTACGGTGATGGCAGATTCCAGATTTGCATAAGTTCCAAAAGCTCCGGCTGTATAGAATCCGGTCAGATCGTCTGCGGAAACTCCGGCAGACTCCAGGAGGCAGTCTACCATGGTATGGGCGGCCGCTTTTGTATCAAGATATTGGGTGATATCCGTCTGTGAAAAATAGAGGTCTTCCCCTGTGGCAGATTCTTTTCCTGTGGCGTACACGGCTACGTATTCTTCTTCCTGCGGGAGGAAGATAATGCGGTCGGAAGCGTCCGGATCCAGAATACCGGAAACATTGATCCAGCCATTTAAACGCATCTGGGCGATCAAGTCGATGATGCCGGACCCACAGATCCCTACCGGTTTTTTATCGTTGATGGTCGTATACGTAAGCAACGGACCGGAGATCTGTACAGAATCAATGGCGCCATCGGTAGCGCGCATGCCGTATTTGCTGATGCCGCCTTCTAAGGCAGGGCCGGCAGCTCCCGCACCTGCGATCAGGAAATCCTGATTTCCCATTACCATTTCTCCGTTGGTGCCGATGTCAAAGAAAACGGAAAGACCGTCTTTTTTGTAGAAATCCGTGGTCAGAAGGCCGCTGGTAATATCGCCTCCAAGGTAATTTGCGATAGCAGGGACGATATAGACCATGCCGGAAAAATCAAGTCCCAGTTCAGAACCGGAAAAGTATCCGGGATCGAGGGCTACCGGTTCGTAGGGGGAAGAAAAAACAGTCCACGGGTCGAGCCCTAACAGGAAATGGATCATGGTGGTATTTCCGGAAATGATCATCATGGGGCACTTAGACGCAGGAATCCCTGTTTTTTCTGTCAATTCATGAATCAAGCCGGAAAATGTTTCCAGCGTAGCCTGTGTCAGCTCTGCCAATCCGGCAGGGTTATCTTTTCCATGGATGATCCTTGTGAGAATATCATCCCCAAACTTGATCTGGCCGTTCATGGCCTTAGCTTCTGAGCATATTTCTCCTGTATTTACATTGATGAGCTGCATGACAATGGTGGTGGAACCGTAATCTACAGCCAGTCCGTAATGCTGGCCGGTGGTATCCCCTGGTTCGATACAGGTTATCAGGTTCCTTTCCCCTTCGTGGATGAGGGTGACGGTAAAATCCCATTCACAGTGGCGGCAGAGCGGATAGATCTGCCGGAGGGCAGGCAATGAAATACGGACGGATCCATAGCCCAGACTTTCTAATGCTTGTAAAATCCGCTCCCGGTCACCGGAAGCGTTCTCTTCTGTAGGTGGGTCGATGTTTAAATGTATTTTTTCACTGAAGCTTTTCATAATCTGTATAAGGCACTTACTTGCCCACTCCTTTTTTAGTTGATTGTGATGTTTACTTGTATGTTAAGGTCAAAAGATGCCATACGGATTGTTCCGTGCTTTGCACTCCCGCAATCTTATCTGTAGTATATCACAAGATCGGGAAAAGTGAAGTGTAAGGTATGTGTCGGAAAAATATAAAAATAAAACATATAAAGCCTGTTGACATACTAGGATAATGGTGGTATGATCCTTGTGTCGAACACGAAAGAAGATATTTACGGATATAGTAAATACCATCCGAAGGTGTATTACATGTAAGGTGGTGGAGCTAAGGAAGTATGAATTGGGAATTTATCTTTACATATTTGCCACTGTACCAGAAAGCCGCATGGCTGACGGTGAAGATCGGATCTGCCGGGGTAGTGCTGGCCATCGTGATCGGGCTGCTCTGTGCAGCGGTACAGTATTATAAGATACCGATACTGAAAAGGATTGCGGCTGTATATATTGAACTTAGCCGCAACACACCTCTTTTGGTGCAGCTGTTTTTTATTTACTACGGCTTGCCAAAAATAGGAATTAAGACGGATGCGCAGATGTGCGGGATCGCGGGTCTTGCTTTTTTAGGAGGCAGCTATATGGCGGAAGCCTTTCGAAGCGGACTGGAAGCTGTGGAGCCCATACAGACGGAGAGTGCGGTCAGTCTGGGAATGAACCGGTACCAGACCATGCGTTATGTGATCCTGCCTCAGGCTATTTCCATCAGTGTACCTGCTTTCATGGCAAATGTGATCTTTCTTTTAAAAGAGACCAGCGTATTCAGCGCTATCAGTTTGATGGATCTGATGTTTACGGCGAAGGATCTTATTGGACTATATTATAAGACCACAGAAAGCCTGTTTTTATTAGTAGTATTTTATCTGCTGATCTTACTGCCGGTCTCTCTGATCGGAAGTGTGATAGAGAGGAGGCTGCGCTATGCCGGATTTGGGTCTTGAGGTTTTATTCAAAGGGAAAAATATGGTGCGCCTTCTGGGAGGGTTGGGAACTGCGTTGCAGATCAGCATGATATCGGTTGCTTTCAGTATTCCCCTCGGCATATTGCTCGGTGCATTGATGACATGGAAGAATCCGGTGACCAAGGCGATCCTCAGGATCTATCTGGAAGTGATACGGATCATGCCCCAGATGGTCCTGCTGTTTCTCGTATATTTTGGAACGACGAGGGCTTTTGGATGGAATATGTCCGGTGAACTTGCTTCAGTGATCGTATTTACCCTCTGGGGGACAGCAGAGATGAGTGATCTGGTGCGGGGAGCGCTGATCAGCATTCCGGTACATCAATATGAAAGCAGTGCGGCATTGGGAATGGTGCGTCTTCTGGAGCAGGTAAAAGAGTATTCGCCCGACAGCCGGATACTGCTGGTTTCACCTATCTATCTTGGAGAAAAAGTCTGGCAGGAAGAATACGATCAAGAGTTTTCAGAGCATTCTGTTGAAGTTTCAAAA
>JALFIB010000070.1 GCA_022776305.1 Lachnospiraceae bacterium | reverse complement strand
TAGAATACAGTTTTTGGATGAAAATAAAACAGCAGATACATTATCTATATCCTGTAATCCGAGCTCCTGGTTTGCAGATAATTTTGTCAAGTTTTATGAACTGAAACAGAAGGAGAATATTCATTATCAGATCCATTCTGCGGATTGTCGTGAGATTGTGGATCGCGTGAGGGAAAGAAAGGATGAGATTGGTTTTGTATATGTAATGAAAAAACAGTCATCGGCTTTCCAGTATTATGTTTCCAGAAATTATCTGGAATTTATTCCACTAAAGGAAACATCTGTCACCATATATTATGGCGGAGGATACTGTGGGAATAAAAGGGCGGAAGACCTTGATTTTTCAAGTTTAAAATTGATCCAGAGGTTTCCAGACGAATTTTCACCGGATAATTACTGGGATATTACAGATTCCAACGGGCGGGCTGCTGCTGAAGCAGAGACTGTGATCACAACGAACAGTGACTATATTATGGAACGGCTCCTTCAATTTGGAAATCTTGTAAATATCAGCGGAGGTTATTTATCCGGGAAACCGCAGCGGGAGGTGTCAAAGGGGCAGTCTCTTCCGGCATCTGATGCGAAAATATTATTCGGGTATGTGAAGAGGAAGGGAGAAGAATTCTCAAAGTTGGCGGATGATTTTCTTGGTTTCCTTAGGAACAGCCTAGATCAGTGACCGGACCGTTTATAGTTTGATAATTAATAAAAGTAAGAAGATATTTTGAAAGTACAGGTAGCAATATGGGAAAATACATTGTAAGACGATTCATACAGTTGATTCCGATCCTCATCGGGATCACCTTTTTGTCATTCGCTATGATGCGGCTTGCAGGAGGCGATGCTGTAACTTATATGTATGAAAATGCAGGAGTAAATGTTTCGCAGGAAATTATTGATCAGGCGAAAGCGGAGTATGGTTTGGACAAACCATTTCTGGTCCAGTATGCCACATGGTTTACAGGGATGGTGACAGGGAATATGGGAACCAGCTACGTTTCCCACAGGGATGTCTATGAGACATTCATATCAAAACTGCCTGCGACGATCCTCCTGACGATCACTTCCATTGTGCTGACAGTACTGATCGCCATACCTTTGGGAATCCTCTCTGCCGTCAAACAGAATAAATGGGTGGACTACTTGATCCGCTTCCTGAGTTTTATTGGAAATTCCATGCCCAACTTTTTTGCAGCCCTTGTGCTGATCTATTTTCTGTCTATTAAAATGAATCTGCTTCCGGTTATCACCAATGACAATATAGTACAGAGCCTTGTTCTTCCCACGCTGACTCTTGCCATTTCCATGGCATCAAAATATACCAGACAGGTCCGGGCAACCGTATTGGAAGAACTGGGAAAGGATTACGTGGCAGGTGCCCGTGCGAGAGGAGTCAGGGGTCGAGTGATCATCTGGAAGAGCGTGATGAAATCTTCCATGCTCACGATTATTACACTGCTCGCTTTATCAATTGGCAGCCTGCTTGGAGGTACGACTATTGTAGAGACCATTTTTATGTGGGACGGAGTAGGGAAAATGGCAGTAGATGCCATTACCATGCGTGATTATCCCATCATTCAGGCGTATGTGGCCTGGATGGCTGTCATCTATGTTTTAGTGAATCTGGTGACAGATATTATTTACCATTATCTGGATCCTCGCGTAAGACTTGGAGGTGAAGGGGCATGAGTGAAGAAAAAAAGGTTACTGTCCGAACACAGAGGATTAAGAAAAACCATATAAAAGGGAAATTCATATTCTTTTTAGCCCTTGCTGTGATCCTTCTTCTCGTTGCATTATTTGCAAAATATATTTGCCCCTATGATCCATATGCGCAGGATCTTATGATGGCACAAAAACCACCCAGCTTAGCCCATCCGCTTGGCACGGACAGGTATGGCAGGGATATGCTGTCCCGTGTCATCATAGGAAGTACCACCAGTATTTTTGCTACACTGCTGCTTGTTGCCATTATTACGGTGGTAGGAACCGCTATTGGGATCGTGTGTGCATGGAAGGGCGGTAAGGTTGACACGGTCCTCATGCGTATTTCAGACCTGTTCCTCGCATTTCCGGGCCTTGTATTTGCCCTTGCTGTAGCAGGTGTCCTTGGAGGTGGAGTCCATAATGCGATCATTGCCCTTGCGGTGATCGGATGGCCTAAATTTGCCAGATTATCAAGAGGACTGACGCTGGCACAAAAAAATGAACCATATATGATGGCGGCGAGGCTGTCAGGGAGCAGTACGGTTAAGCTGCTTATCAAACATATTCTTCCGAACATAGGCGGCCCTGTGCTGGTTACGGCTGTGCTGGATATCGGAACCATGATGATGGAATTGGCGGGCCTGTCATTTCTGGGTCTCGGTGTAAAACCACCCATGGCTGAGTGGGGACGCATGATCAATGAAGGACGGAGTATGCTTCAGGTTTCGCCGTGGATGGTATTGGCTCCCGGCGCGGCTATATTTGTTACCGTGATGGTCTTTAATCTTCTGGGTGATACGCTGCGGGATTATATGGATCCAAAGCAGCGTATGAAATAAACAACATGAAGTCAGGGTCAAAAGTCATTAACTACAATGCGGATGGCATCTTTTGACTTTAACATCACAATATAAGAAAGGTGAGAAAAACTATGAAAAAGAAAATACTTGCAGCAGTGCTTTCCTGTGCGATGATTATGGGTCTTGCAGGAATCACAGCATCTGCAGAAGGAAAAACATTTGTTTACGGTACTACAGGCTACAGTGAAGAAATGGGAGATGCAGGATTAAATCCCCATGACAACTACTCCGGATGGAGTGCCCTCCGCTACGGTGTAGGAGAGACTCTGTTTAAGTATAATGACAACATGGAAGTAGAACCGTGGCTTGCCACAGATTATGAATTTGTTGATGACAACACAGTAAAAATCACGCTGCGGGATGGCGTCCTGTTTTCAAGTGGGCGCACCATGGATGCGCAGGCAGTAAAAGAGTGTCTGGAAGATTTGATTGCTGTACATGACAGGGCGCCAAGCGACTTGAAAATCGACAATATTGAGGCAGATGGACTTATTCTGACCATCCATACCACAGAACCTTGCCCGGCCATCATCAATTATCTTGGAGATCCTTACGGAGCCATCATTGATATGGAATACGGTATTCAGGGAGAGGGCGGATCTGCAAATGTAGCCGGAACCGGCCCGTACATTGCCACAGAAGTCACGCCAACCCAGATCACCCTTGTGAAAAATGAGAATTACTGGGGTGGAGAAGTAAAGGTTGATAACGTTATTGTAAAATCTTTTTCTGATGCAGGATCACTTTGCGCTTCCCTACAGACAGGGGATATCCAGGGAACTTATGGGCTTCAGTACGATAACTATCCGCTGTTTGAGAATGACCCGAACTATGTGATCAATTCCATGCCTACAAGCCGCTGCTTCTTTGGACAGTTCAACATGGATTCTGAGATTATGCAGGATATCCATGTGAGAAAAGCAATTGAAATGGGTATCGACAAAGAGTCCTTCTGTACCGTTCTTGCAAATGGACGCTGCGTGCCGGCAACCGGTGTATTTCCAAGCAGTTTTTCCTATGGCAATGAAGCTGTAACAGCACCGTCTTATGATCCGGAAGGGGCAAAGGCCCTCCTCGAGGAAGCAGGATGGACAGACACAGACGGAGATGGTTATGTGGATAAAGACGGACAGAAGCTGACGATCAAATGGCTTACTTATCCGACACGTCTGGAGCAGCCTCTTCTTGCTACTTATGCACATGATACTTTAAAACAGATTGGAATCGACGTGGACATCAACAATACATCTGACCACAGAACCTATGCTGCAGATGGTGATTTTGATTTATATGTAAGTTCCACTACCACTGCTCCTACAGGAGATCCGGAATACTTCTTCACCAGCACCGTAGTAGGTTCCAAGAATTATGGAAATTATCAGAATGATGAAGTGACAGCATTGGTTGAGGAGCTCCATCAGACCTTTGATAAAGAGAAACGAGGAGAACTTGCAATCCAGCTGCAGCAGAAGATTCTCGATGATTGTTCTTTCTTCTTTATTGCTCATCTGAATATGGGTATTGTAACAAAATCAAATGTAAGTGGTATGGCGGCACATCCCTGCGATTACTACGAGATCACAGCAGAACTTGACATTCAGTAAGGAGATCACCATGGAACCATTGTTGCGGGTAGAACATATTACCATCTGCTATAACGGGAAACCGGTGGTCCATGATGTAAGCTTTGAACTTCAGCAGGGGGAAATACTGGGGATCGTAGGAGAATCCGGAAGCGGAAAGAGTACCATTATCAAAGCTGTCATGGGATTACTGGGAAATTCCGGTTTGGTAACGAGAGGAGACATTTATTACAAAGGGCAGAATGTGATCGATATGCCGCAGGGAGAACTGCGGAAATTACTAGGGCCTGAGATCGGGATGGTTTTTCAGGATTGTAAGGCTGCCCTCTGCCCGATCCGTACAGTGGGAGACCAGATATTTGAAAGCATGTCAGAACACGGAAAGATTTCCAGAGAAGAAAGTGACCGACTGGCAGCGGAAACCATGGGCAAAATCGGGCTGACGGATGCGAAGCGTGTTCTGGGCAGTTATCCTTTTGAACTTTCCGGTGGGATGAACCAGAGAGTGGGAATCTGTTCGGCAATGATGCAGCATCCCTCACTGCTGCTGGCAGATGAGCCAACCAGTGCTCTGGATGTGACGGTGCAGAAGCAGGTGGTAGAAGAGCTGAAGCTGATGCGTGATGCGTACAACACATCAATGATCGTGGTAACACACAACATCGGTGTAGTGGGCGTGCTTGCGGATCAGGTACTGGTCCTCCAAAATGGAAACGTTATGGACTATGGACCGACGCAGCGCATTTTGCACCATTCAGAGAATGGGTATACAAAGAAACTGATGGATTCCGTGCTTCATTTGAAGCGGAAAAAAGCGCAGGACTGACTCACAGGACTGATTCAGAGAAAAAGAAATGGCAGAGACCGTATCGGTTGATTCGGAGGAAAAGAAATGGCAGAGACCGTATTAAGAGTAGAACATTTGAAGAAAATATTTACCTCCGGGAAAAAATCGTTCACGGCAGTGGATGATGTAAGCTTTGAAGTGAAGCGTGGCCAGTGTCTTGGGATTGTAGGGGAATCCGGATCCGGGAAAAGTACCATAGCCCAAATGATCACCCGATTGATCGATGTGACGGATGGAACGATCACATTAATGGGAAAAGATATTACCAATGTAAAAGGAAAGGAACTCAGACAGGTATATCTGGAAATCCAGATGGTGTTCCAGATGCCGATGGAGTCTTTTGACCCGCGCTATACGTTAGGCGACGGAATCGGGGAAAGCCTCCGAAATTTGGGCATGAACCGGCGGGATACAAGAAAAAAAGTTATAGAATTATTGGATCAATGCGGCTTGGAGCCGGAGTTCGCAGACCGCTATCCCCACCAAGTCAGCGGAGGCCAGTGCCAAAGGGCAGCCATAGCCAGAGCATTGGCGGTAAATCCTTCCCTCCTAATCTGTGATGAGGCTACCAGTGCCCTTGATGTGACAGTACAAAAACAGGTCTTGGAGCTTTTATCGGAACTAAAAGAAAAAGAAAATTTATCTTTTCTCTTGATCTGCCATGATTTGGCCCTTGTACAAGCTTTCTGCGATGAGGTACTGGTCCTTTATCATGGAAAAGTAGTGGAAAAAGGAACACCGGATGAGATCATCAACCATCCGGAAAAGGAGTATACAAAAATACTGATTGATTCTGTACTGTAGATATAAATGAAAACTGTTTTGCCTTTTGTAAATGTGCTTCAGATACAGCTTCAACATCTGATCATCATAAGACATTTCGGGAATGTCTTATGGTTTATTTGTAGTGTCTGCTGGGTAGCAGGCATTTTTTATGTCATAGGAAAGACCTTGTCACGCTGAAGCGTGAAAGCTCTTTCCTATGACATAAAAAGCACTTCGTGCATAGATGCGCACGGATGCGAGATGAGTTTTTTTGCTTCGCAAAACGCATCCGGCGCGAAAAAAGTGTGCTTCTTGACGCTTTATAAGACGCGAGAACGTGCGAAGCACACTTTTTTAGTTTGGGATTGACTCTCGCCACTGAGACGGGTTCTCTGCTCACTGCCTGAGAGACGGGAGTCTGCCTGACTGATCGGAAAACTATGCCTCCAGGTCCGATGCACAATGCGGACATTTTACTGCATCAATATGTATCTCAGATTT
>JALFIB010000052.1 GCA_022776305.1 Lachnospiraceae bacterium | reverse complement strand
TACTTGTTTTTTGATTCATGGATTGCTTTTGCCATACTTCTTCCGGGAATTTTATTATTTTTAAAGGAGAGAAGGGGTCATCTGCAAAAAAAGCGGGCAAAAGAAATCAGCAGGCAGTTTACAGATGGGATGCAGATGGTCACAGCTTCTTTGCAGGCAGGCTATTCCATTGAAAATGCTTTAAGCGAGGCGCGAAAGGAGCTGGAAAAAGTATACGAAAAAGAATCTTTTATTGTACAAGAATTTCAGTTTATTGAGATCCAGATCGCGATGAACAGAAACATTGAAGAATTGTTTATAGATCTGGGACGGCGCACAGCAATAGAAGATATTTTAAGTTTTTCAGAAGTATTTATGACAGCAAAACGCTCCGGAGGAGACCTTGTGACGGTGATCCGAAATACGATTTCCTGCATTCGGCAAAAACAGGAGACGGTGCAGGAGATAGAGACTTCTCTGGCCGGAAAAGTAATGGAACAAAATATTATGAGCATGATCCCTATGTTTATTTTAGCTTATATTAAGCTGACCTCACCGGATTTTATTGGTGTGATGTACGGCAATTTGGTGGGGACAACAATTATGGCAATTTGTTTCGGCATGTATATATTGGCGTATTTCTGGGGAAGAAAGATCGTCAGGATAGAGGTGTGACGAATCGTGGATATGGTAAATGGCAGATATGATGAATGATAGGAACGGTGAATGGCAGGTATGATGAATGATAGGAACGATAAATGGCAGATATGATAAATGATAGGAATGATAAATGGCAGGAATAAAAAACAGAGTATACCGGATATTTGAGAAAGCGGGTGCGTTTCTGGTGGATCTATGGAAATTAGATCAGCCGGAAAAGGGGAAGACGGGAATGTACCAAGAGCTTTTGTCCCTTTCTTTAGGTAAAAAAACAGCTGTCAGGAATTATTATATTAAAAAAATATCCCTGATGCTGATGGTCTTGGCAGCGGGAAGCCTGATTTCTGTGATCAGTTTATTTGCTTACTGTACAAGCCAGCACCATGAGAGGACTGAAAGTCTGGAACGTCCCGGATATGGGGAAGGAGACAGGAAAGAATCACTGACTGTGAAGGTAGAAGGAGAAGAGGAGGTGAAGAAACTAGAGGTCACAGTACAAGAAAGAAAGTACACGGATCAAGAGAAAGAAAAAATGCTGGATGAAGCTTTGCTGGAATTGGATAAGATACTGCCGGGGAATAATGAGTCTTTAGATGAAGTACGCAGTGATCTGGTCCTGCCTGCAAGCATGAAGGAAGGGGCAGTAAAGATAAGCTGGCTGACTGTGCCATACGGAATTATTGATGAAAGCGGAAAATTAAAAGGGTCTGAGGATGAAAACGGTACGCTGGTGGAGATACAGGGAACTCTCACCTGCGGAGGAAGGGAAGCTGTATACAATAGGACAGTAAAAGTTTTTCCTCCGCTGCTGCCGGAAAAAGAGCGCTTTTATCATTCTGTTGAGAAAGCAGTTGAGATGGCAGATGTGAAGGACAGCAGTAAAGATAAAATAGCACTGCCTCAAAATGTGGATGGCAAAGCTTTGATCTGGAGCAGGCCTTCGGAGAATCCTATTCTTCCATTATTGATCTTGACACTGATTTTTTCAGTATGTATCTATTTTGAAATGGATAGTAAGGTGCATCAAAAAGCAGAGGAAAGAAAAAACCAGCTTATGATTGATTATCCGGATTTAATGTGGAAGATGACGATGCTATTAGGCGCCGGCCTTAGCACGAAAGGTACTTTTTCCAGAATTTCTGAAGAATATTTAAGAAAACGGCCGGATTTCTCCTCAAAGGGGCGAAAGGGCCAAAAGCAGATTCGATACGTGTATGAAGAAGTGGCTTATACCTGTTTTGAAATGAAAAATGGTATATCTGAATCACAGGCATATGAACGGTTTGGCAAACGATGCCAGCTTCCGGAGTATATCCGTTTAGGCTCCGTTTTGTCACAAAACTTGAAAAAGGGATCCAAGGGGCTGACGGAGCTTCTTGAATCAGAGGCAGCATCTTCTATGAATGAGCGGAAAAACCATGCCAAGAAAATCGGTGAACAGGCAGGTACGAAGCTCCTGCTGCCAATGGTCATGATGCTTGGGATCGTATTAGTGATTCTAATGGTACCTGCTTTCCTGTCATTTTAAGCTTTGATCATCAGGGAAAGGAGGAAGTGTATGGAACATTTAGCTTCTTTCATAAAAGAAGAAGAGGGAATAGGCGTTGTTGAGATTATCTTAATTCTTGTGGTCTTAATTGGTCTCGTTTTGATCTTTAAAAATCAGCTGACCAGTCTGGTCAATAGTATCTTCAGTAAAATAGTAAGTCAAAGCAATGGCATTTAAAAGAAAGGTTGAATGAATCATGGACAGATGGGGACTAAAAGGTTCAATTACAATATTTTTCAGTCTGACCTGCATCTTGTTCCTTTCCTTTATCTGTGCGGTGATTGAATCAGCCAGAGTACAGGGAGCAAAAGCACAGACAGCTAATATTATGGGCATGGGAAATTTTTCACTTCTAGGCGAATTTGAAAATGGCTTATTGGAAAAATACGAGATTTTTTCCCTTGACGGATCTTATGGACAGGGAAAATTCCAGATTGAAAAAGTGAATGAACGCCTGCAGGAATATATTTCCTACAATGCAAATCCTAAAAAAGATATATTTTCGCTGTGGTGCTTTGATCCTTGGAATCTGGAACTGACGGAAAGTGATGTATCGGAATATTCACTTTTAACAGATGAAAAGGGAGAACCTTTTTATCAGCAGGCCGTGGCATACATGAAAGCCAATGCTGCATCCATTGCTGTGGATAAACTGATGGAATATACGAAGGATACGGAAGAAATTGAAAAATGGCAGGAAAAATACGAAGAGAGCAAAAAAAGCAATGACAGCCAGATCTCAGATCTGGAAAAAGAAAAACAAGAAAAAATAGAGTCTATGGAATCCGAGGCAAAGGAAGCGGAAGAAAAAGGGGAAATAGTAGTTGTACAGGAAGAGCCGAAGGAAAACCCATTAAAAGAAATAGCCAAACTCCAGAAAAAGAGCGTTCTCTCAATTGTAACATGGGATAAAGAGATTTCGGAAAAAACAATAAATACTTGGAATTTCCCGTCAAAAAACAGGAACAGGAAAGGTAATTTAAAGATAGAAAAAAAGTATGGAGGCCTTGTAGACCATGTACTTTTCCGGGAATACCTGATGATGCATTTTCCGGATTATCTAAGTGAAGCAAAGGGCGAAGCTCTAGATTACCAATTGGAGTACATATTAGGAGGAAAATCCAGTGACAAAAAGAATCTGAAGTACGTTGTCAACCGCCTTTTATTGATCCGGGAAGGAATGAATTACTTATATTGCCTGCAGAACCCGGAGAATAATTATCAGGCAGAGAAATTATCACTTACCCTTACCGGTTTTCTTGGGATACCTGCCCTTACGACGGCCACAAAACATGCGCTTTTGCTGGCCTGGGCATATGGGGAAAGCCTGATCGATGTCCGCGTTTTGCTGGATGGAGGGAAGATTCCCATTGTAAAAGATGCATCCAGCTGGTCCTTAACAGTGGATAATCTGGGTCGGGTCACGGAAATCTTAGAACAGGGTGCCAGTGGGGGTGAAACGGGGCTGACGTATCAGGAATATTTGAGAGTCCTTTTGAACATGGGATCTGTAACAGCCCAGAGGATGCGGGCGCTTGACATGATTCAGGCAGAGCTGCGTTCTCAAAGTAATTCTTCAGAATTTAAAGCAGAAAATTGTATCGTGGCATTAAAATCCAGTACGAAGTGGAAGTGCAGGCCGGTATTTCTTCGCCTCCCAATGTCGGTAATGGGGCTGTCCGGGGGAGATGTGCAAATTATGCAGGAAGGAAGTATCGCATATTGATTTTAAAGCAATTAAGAGAAGTATCGCATACCGATTTTGAAACAATAAAGAGAAACACTGCATGTCGATTTTAAACAATAAAAGGAAAGCGGGGTGAAAAAGAATGTTCTTATATCTTGCAAATCGGCTTAAAAAAGCCATCGTGAAAAAGGCACAAGTCCAAAAATTCTCACATCTAATATCTAAAAATCTAAGAAAGGAAAAACTCTCTCCCCTTAACCTAATGAAACGAAAGCAGGATATAGGAGCATTCCTTTTTGCTCCGCTTCGGGGAACCCTGACAGTAGAAGCCGCCTTGATCCTTCCTTTTTTCTTATTTGTGATGATTTCTGTTATGCAGTATATCAATGTGGTGGAATCCGGAACAAAATTTGGTGCAACACTTTCGGAAATGGGAAAAAAGCTGGCGATGACCTCCTATGTGATGAGATATGGAGGAGATACAGAGGGAGCAGCACAGACAGCAGCAGGTGCACTTTCTGCGGTATATGTACATAATCGCGTTTTATCTCAGGCAGGAAACCCCTCTTGTGTAAAAAATTCAAATATGGTTCTCTCTTCTTTTTTGCAGGAAGAAGAAACGATTGATCTTGTCCTGACGTACCAAATGCGTTCTCCTCTTTCTATTGTAAAGCTTCCGGCAAATTTTTTTATACAGAGGGCACGGGTCAGAGCATGGACAGGCAGGACACCCCCATCCCAAGGAAGCGGTGGGGAGGATGGGGAAACATCAGGGGATTATGTCTACGTAACAGAAACCGGGAGTGTATACCATGAAGATGCAAATTGTACCCATTTGAACTTATCCATACAGGAAGTGGACATCAGTGCATTAAGTATGCTTAGAAACCGCAGCGGAGGGATTTACCATACTTGTGAGAAATGCGGAGGTGCAGCGGAAAATGGGCGTGTCTATATCACAAAAGAAGGAGACCGGTACCACAGTTCACTAAACTGCAGCGGCCTAAAGAGAACAGTGCGCCAAGTCTCAAGAGAAGAGCTTGGGAATATAAGGGCCTGTTCCAAATGCGGCGGAAGTTGAAGGATAAAAAGCCATACATGAAAAGAAAGAGGAAATAAAATGCTTCAAATGGTACTTACAATTTGGGTACTTGGCATTTGTGCATACACGGATGTTAAATATCAGAAAATCAGTAAAAAGATTTTGGCAGCCTATGGTGTGATGATCCTTCTGATCCATTTGATTGGGAATGATTCTCAGGTCATGGGCCTTATACTGGGGCTCCTCCCGGGAATATTCTGTATAGTGATATCATGGATCACTCGTCAGTCTTTGGGGTATGGGGATAGTATATTAGCCTGTTTGTGCGGATTGTCATTGGGGCTGGAAAAATGCATGGCCATTTTGTGTTTTGCATTTTTTATATCAGGTATATTCGGAGCCTTGATGCTTTTTATTTTAAAAAAAGAAAAAACATACGAAATGCCATTTGTACCATTTTTGTTTTTGGGAACTGTATTGATAGAAATTGTTTCGAGGTGATCACTATTTTAGATAATAAATATTTGAAAGGGAGCTATACAGTAGAGGCATCCATTATCTTATCCATTACATTTTTTGTGCTTGCTGCCTGTATCATCTGTACATTTTACCTGCACGATAGGGCAGTGGCTCAAGGAGCATCATGTGAAGCGGCTCAGACAGGAAGTAATTTTATGAAACCTGAGGAAAATAGAAAAGCTGCGGACGCTGTAAAAAATAAAAACACTGCAGAACGCTTCATGGGGAGCAGGAATCTGACTGCAAATGTGGCTATCGGAGAAAAAGAAGTGACTGCGGTATGGCAGGGCACTTTCCCGATACCGGGATTTGCAGCCAAATATCTATTTGGAAATGAGCAGGACATTCAGAAATCGTGGACTTGCCAGAAGACAGATCCTGCAGACACCATTCGGAAAATCCGCGGGCTTGGGGCATTGTTGACCGGAGGAGAAAAGTGAAAGCAGAGTATAAGAGGGACTTGCAAAACAATTACCTTGTATTTGAGATTCCAGACTATGGGGAAGAAGACGGATACAGTATCCACATGGTGGAACAAAATAAAATACAAGGGCTTCTGACCATGCATAGTTCAAGAAAAAATGGTATTTTACATTTGAATTATGAGATCACTTCAAAGCAGGCACTTGAAAATATATTTGAAAAGAAAACAATGAGCTTCCAAGACATTGTTTTTGTTTTAGGAGGGATACGAGATACTCTCGAAGAACTGCAGAAGTATTTGCTGAATCCATCACAGATCGTATTTCACCCTCAGTACATTTTTGTTGAATCAGGTCGTCAAAAAATAGATTTATGTTATACACCGGGGATAGAAAATGAAATGCCGATCTCCTTATTGGCAGAATTCATATTAAAAAGACTTGACCATGAAGAACGGCAGGCTATTGAAATCGGCTATGGATTTTTCCAGAAGGTTCAGGAGGAAAACTTTAGTCTTCAAAAAACTTTAAAAGAACTTTTGACAGAAGCAAAATCCGAGACGGATTCTATGGCATCTGAGAATTATTTCCCGAATGAAACGAAAGAAACAAGAAAAGAAAAAGCAAAAGGAAGCTTTCCGGAAGGACAAAAACAAGTTTTGGCAGATCAGGAGCGATATGATTTTCGTGAAAATCTACCATCTGATTATCCGAGGGATTTTTTTGATGAAGGAATCGGGATACCACAGAGAACGTCTCCAAGGGAGCGTGGGAAAAAAGGGTATACCAAAAGAGGGGAAGGCAGAGAAAAGGATCGAGAAAGAGATAGCGAAGAAGACAGAGAAAGAGCCAAAGAAAGGGTCAAAGACAAAGAGAAGGAATATGAGTATGAAGTCATCCACAAAAAGAGAAAGAAACATATGCCAAAATGGATAGAAACACTTTTTCAGTTTATCCACCCGGGAGTTCTTTTATCTTGTCTTTTCCTCTTAGCTGTATTAGAGATTGCCTATTATTTTGGCTTTCTGAATCTGACGGAAGCAGGGGGCATCTTTTTCTTACTGATTTCCGGCGAAACTCTTATTAACAAATTCTGGAAAAGCAGGCAGGAAAAACAAAAAGCAAAAGAAAATAAATGGGCAGATGAAGAAGAAAACGAGTGGTATAAAATGCTTCAGGAGGAAATGTATGAGATGCAGGAACGCAGGGAGCCTGTCATAGAAGAAACAAAATGTTTGGTGCAAAATTCCAGAAACAAAACAGCTTATTTGACTTATCTGCATGGAGGAATTCAGGCAGTCGATTATCCCGATATTTTTATCGGGCAAAATGACATCTCCATCGGAAAAATAAAGGGAGAATCCGATATCATTCTGGATTCTCCGACTGTAAGCAGAATACATGCCCGCCTTATGAACCGCGGCGGACAATACTTTATCAAAGATTTAAACAGCAGAAACGGTACTTTTTGCAATGGTGATAGGCTCCATCCTCAGGAAGAACGCCAAATAACATCAGGGGATATCATATCCTTTGCAGAGATTGAGTACCGTGTGATGGAGAGATAGGACTCGTTCATTATTTTCATTCCATCTTTTTCAGGATGTCCAGTGTCTTCCCATCCATTTCTCCATCATAAAATTTTTCCAGCACGTTCCTAAATACCGGCTGCTCCGGTGCCACTTCAGCAAACAATGTCATGCAGGACCGCAATTTCAAATTATCCGGCCACCCCATAACCATTTCTGCGTCATCTGATTCAATTTGGAAGAGCGCCTGCGATATTTCGATCAGGCGTTTCCCCAGTACCGGATCTTCTATATAGCCCTTTGCCTCTTCCTTGCTCTTGATGGCATAATATTCAGCCGTTGTGCTTCTCCCAAGGCCTGTAATTTGCGGGAAGATGTACCACATCCAGTGACTTTCTTTCCTGCCGTTCCTGATCTCCGAAAGAGCTGTTTCATAATCATATTCCTGAGCCTTGTAAAAACGTTCTAAATCATGCATGGCTGTCACCTCTTTACCTGCTATTTTACCCGGAACCAGTATGTGTACAAGTCTTTGAATCCCAGTGATGTATATAACTTTTTGGCGTATGTATTTCCTTGTACCACCTGAAGATATGCTTTCGTGGCATTTTTCTTTCTGGCTTCTTCTAAGATGGCATTACAGATGGCTCTGGCAAATCCTTTATGGCGGCAACTTGCATCTACATAGATGGCATACAGCCCTACGTGCTCCCGGTCCATAATGCCCAGGCCGGAGGCCACCATTCGCCCGTCGATCTCAATGCTGGCGACAATGGTCTCTTTAGGAATTGCCTTAAACATAGAGGGGACGATACGCCTAAGGGTTGGGTTTGTCGTGCCGTTTAGGCGGAAAAGCGCTGTGATCCATTCATCCGTGATACGGTCCTGAAGCTGTACGATAATTTCTTCAGGGTAGACTACGAAAGAAGGGAGTCCGGAATTCCTTCCGTAGTATTCATATTCCGCGGATACAGGCTCCCAAGGATGGAAATCTGTGAAATTCATGGTCATTACTTCAGTTGTATGCTGTATTTCATACCCTCTCTTTTCTAACAGGAGGTCGAAAGACGTATCAATCAGAGGACTGATCTTAAAAATAGAAGGGGTATGGTAATTCTCATAAATTTTTTCACAGTATGCGATTTTTTCTTCCACCGGAATGGAAGAAGCCCCGACTTGGGTAACGCTGTTGGTTCTGTGTGTATAATTATGCGAAAATCGGATCAGCCATCCGTCGTATAATTCTATTTTGTGTGATGGCCAGGCATTCAGTGAAATTTCTTCAATTAATTTTATATATGCAGTATCTTCCATGAACAACATTCCTTTTGCAAATTTTTCTATATAAAAGTTTTGCTTGAATCATACCGTAAAACAGCGGTAAATGCAAGAAAGAAAATAGATCTGGGGAGAGAGGGGGGAAAGTTCAGGCAAAACAGACATTGATTTGGGCTGTGGCGGTGTTATAATGAGGATAAAAAAACGAAAGGAAAAGGAAGCGTATTCTGATTGGTGCTGCCGGCACCTCAGAAGAGAAAATAGTTATGCAGGAATTTAGAGATTTTATTCGTTCACGCCAGCCCGTCAACCTGATCATTGTTTTTGTAAATATTGTGGTTTTTGTGGTACTGAGTTTTTTGGGAGATACGGAAGATGTGTTTTTTATGACAGCCCATGGGGCGAATTTTGCGCCTCTGGTGACAGAAGGGAAAGAATATTACAGGCTGGTTACCAGCATGTTTCTCCATTTTAGTATCGACCATCTTTTCTACAATATGCTTGTCTTGATTTTCCTTGGGGATGTTCTGGAAAAAACGGCAGGCAAGCTGCGCTATCTGCTGATCTATTTCGGAGGAGGTGTGATAGGGAATCTTGTTTCCCTGTGGTTTGACCTCCGGGCGGAGCGGTACGTAGTTTCCGCGGGAGCGTCGGGAGCAATTTTTGCTGTGATCGGTGCCCTTATCTGGATCGTAATACGCAATAAAGGAAATCTAGAAGGGTACTCGGGAAAAAGGTTGGTGTTGATGGCAGGATTGTCGGTAGCAGAAGGACTGACCACAAGCGGAATTGACAATTGTGCCCATGTGGGCGGCCTTGTGGCAGGATTTTTGATTTCCCTGCTGCTTTACAGAAAAAAAGAGAAATTAGATGGTACGCTTTAGCAGAGGGGGATTTTCAGACAAAAATCTGTATAGGTATGGGGTGGTTCGCTGCACGTATCCACAGAGAGAAGCCCTTGATGCTGTTCCACAATCTTTTTTACAATGGCAAGCCCCAGTCCCGTTCCGTGTGCTTTGTATGTGACGAAAGGATCAAAGATCGTATCTAAATGGGATGCAGGAATCCCGCAGCCGTTATCTTTCACATGGATGATGAGAAAATGGCTGTCCGTCTCTGAAGTGAATGAGATACGTTTTTGTGCAGCAGATGTTTCAGATACTGCATCCATAGCATTCAGAAGTAAATTTGTGATGGCTTCTTTCAGTTTCAGTTCATCTGCAAAAATGAAAGCGTTTGCAAGGTTTGGATGAAAAACGTCAGAAAAAAGGATCTCTTTTTCTTCCATATTTGAGTAGAAAGAACCAGCGACCTTATGGAGCAGTTCATCAGGATGGATGAGTCTGGAATTTAATTCTGTATTTTTCGTATAGGCAGATGTATCCTGAAGCAAGCTGATGGTATCATGCACATCCTCTAATGTCTGGCTCCAGAGAGCGGAGCCGGAAAGATCCGGATGTTCTTTTGCAATCAGCTGGAGAGAACTGTTGATGAGTGTAAGCTGGTTTCTTGCTTCATGGGAAAACTTTGAAATAAAAAACTGGTATTTATGTTCCAGCTCTGAAATATTGGAACAATTTTTCGTACAGAAGCCATTTGTACTGTCCATTGTCACTACTCTCTTTCTTTTTTCTGATATAGTGTAAATTTTTAGAACGGTATCAAGTGTAGCATTTTATTTGTAAAATATCAACGATAATTTATTGACAATTCTCGACATAGTTTTTATTATAATAGTAGTATGATTGTTTTAAGAGTTTATTAAAGAAGAAAGAAGGAGAGAAAATTGAGCGAAAATTGTATTTTTTGCAAAATTGCGAATGGTGAAATTCCTTCCGCTACATTATATGAGGATGAGGATTTTCGCGTGATCTTAGATCTGGGCCCGGCATCAAAAGGTCATGCGTTGATTTTGCCAAAGGAGCATGCTGCAAATATATTTGAACTTCCGGATGACCTTGCTGCAAAGGCAATTGTTCTTGCGAAAAAAATAGCAACTACCTTAAAAGAAGGACTGCACGCAGATGGCGTAAATATTGTACAGAACAATGGTGAAGTGGCAGGGCAGACAGTGTTCCATTTCCATATGCATATTATTCCGCGTTACAAAGGAGATACTGTGAACATGGGATGGAAGCCGGGAGAGCTCACAGAAGAAGCAAAAGAAGAAATTTTGGGATTATTTAAAAACGCATAGGAAAATGTTCATTACAAAAGAAAAAGGGCAGTCATTATGAAAAATAAAAAATTCGAAATGTATTTTTTAGAGTATAAGAATCTTGTGATTAGAATCGCTATGGATAAACTGGGCAATTATCATGCGGCACAAGAAATCTGCCAACAGGTCTTTGCCTCGTTCTACACGAGTATGAGCCATGTCTCACCGGAACTTGTAAAAGCGTGGCTGATCCGGTGTACACAAAATGCGGTAATTGATTATTCAAGAAGATGGGGTATAAAGAGGGAGATTCCATCAGATGTTGAAATCTCTGATGCAGGCAGCAGCCTGATTGAGAAAAGTGTGGAACTCTACCAAGAAAAATTGAATGACCGCGAATTGGCCGGTAGGATTTTAAGAGAAGTCAAAAGTGTCAATGAGCAATGGTTTGAGGTTTTGATCCTCCATTGTCTGGAAGGTTTGCCTTATTCTGAGATATCTGAGAAGCTTCATGTTCCGGAGACGGTTTTGAGAGCCAGGATGTACCGTGCAAGGCTGTTTATCAAAGAGAGATTCGGCGACGAGTATTATGACCGGAAATCTTGAGTATTAAAAATTAAAAGAATCCCCTTCTCTTTAGGATAGCAATCATGAAGGGAAGGGGATTTTTAGATGGTGGAACTGCTTTGAGACAGTCCCTAAAATGCTTCAATTTTCGATGGATTTACTTGTTTGTGATCTCTTCGATCAAAGAGATAATGGTGTTGACTGCATCACTGGCACTGCTTTTATCCATCGCGGCGATATAAGACTGGCGGTTTTGAAAGAGCTCAAGGATGCTGGACAGAAGGCGGTCAGGTGTAAGGTCTTCTTCCTGCAGTACCATGCTAAAGCCTTGTTTTTCAAAGGAAGCTGCATTGAGGATCTGGTCCCCGCGGCTTGCGGCTGCAGAAAGCGGGATCAGAAGATTCGGTTTGCGCAGCTCCAGCAGTTCACAGATCGCATTTGCACCTGCGCGTGATACGACCACATCAGCAAGGGCAAATAAGTCAGCCAGCTCTTTTTTGATATACTCATACTGTACGTAGCCGGAAGTTCCGTTCAAGGACTCGTCAAGATTCCCTTTGCCGCATAAGTGGATGACTTGGAATGTTTTTAAGAGTTCAGGAAGGATCCCACGGATTGCCTGATTTACAGCCACAGAGCCAAGGCTTCCGCCGATGATAAGAAGCACCGGTTTTTCGGCAGTGAATCCGCAAAACTGCAGCGCTGCCAAGCGATTTCCTTTTCGCAGTTCTTCACGGATGGGAGAACCGGTGACCACAGCTTTTCCCTCCGGAAGGTGGGAGATGGTCTCAGGAAAATTGCAGCACACCTTTGAAGCTGCCGGAATAGCCAGACGGTTTGCCAAGCCCGGAGTCATATCGGATTCGTGGATAATGACGGGGATGTGAAGGGTTTTGGCAGCCTGAACAACAGGGACAGATACGAATCCTCCCTTTGAAAAAATAATATCCGGTTTTAACTGTTTCAATATTTTTTTCGACTGCACAAAGCCTTTCATCACACGGAAAGGATCAGAAAAGTTTTTTAGATCAAAATAGCGGCGCAGTTTTCCGGAAGATATTCCATGGTAAGGGATATCAAATTCCTCAATCAATTTTTTTTCGATACCATCATAGGAACCAATATATTGAATATCGTAGCCCAGCTCTTTTAAATGGGGCAGCAGTGCGATATTGGGAGTAACATGTCCGGCTGTACCGCCGCCGGTAAGTACAATTCGTTTCATAGCATCCTCCAGATCAGAATATTCTGTTATGAGCAAGTAGCGAAGCGGATTGCGAACATCCGCTTGATATGACTAGAAACCTTTCGTTCGGAATCAATCAGTAAAAATCTTAAGAAAGACATTTACAACAGGGCCGTCATGCCCTGTGCCCATAGTTACATAATTCAGTTTAACCGCTATTGTAAAAAAGTCAAGAAGGGACTTATGGAATCCATGAATGAAAAGAAGAATAAAAGTGGGTCTACAAAGAAGGTAGTGCCCTTTGACATAGATGAAAAACTCTTGGATGATGAAAAAATAGACCGTCTCATCAAAGAGAGTCTGATAGAAGAAGCAGATAAAATAGAAGCAGAACTGGAAAATGATCCCTCCCTCATCGGCGTGGGGGCTTCGGAGGACATGTTCCAGTCTATTGTTGCGCGCTTAAAAGAGCAAGGGGATTGGGAAGAAGAGAAGGATGTAGAGGAAAATCTAAATAATAATCAAGAGAACGTAAGAGAGATAAAAGAAATAAAAGAGTCAGAAGACAAGAATGACGTCTTGGAAGACCCAAAAAGCGAACAGGAAAAGCTGGAGGAACTTTACCGGATGCTGCCGGAGGAGGATCAGCATGCCCTTGCCCTTGGAAAACAAGTAAAAAAAGAAACGGAACTGCGAAGGAAAAAACGGAAGCAAAGATGGAAGATCTTAAAACGAGGCGGCGTAGTGGCAGCTGTGTTTTTCCTTGTGTTTGGGGTTAGTATGACAAGCGAGGCGAACCGGAGACTGGTGTTCAAAGCTTGGGATGGGTTGATGTACAATTTGGGATTTAAGTTATCGACGAATTATGTTGGGGAA
>JALFIB010000002.1 GCA_022776305.1 Lachnospiraceae bacterium | reverse complement strand
TACGAGCGTGCTGCCAAATACCAGATATAAAATTACAATTGGCACACACAGAGTCCAGACCAGTTTTACACCGGCTTTAAAACCGGCTTTGACACGCTTGTAAATTCCTGCTCCGATATTTTGTGCCGTATAATTCGATATCCCATTGCCTAATGTTGTAAGTGATGTAATTACGAGATTGTTTAATTTAATGGCTGCGGAGTAACCTGCCACTACAGCTGTCCCAAAACCATTGATCACACTTTGTATCATAATATTTCCTACAGAGACAAAGCTTTGCTGCAAAATGCTGGGCACTGCAATGACAGCGATCCTGCCAAACAGGCGCCAGGAAAAAATAGGGACTTTCTTTTCACCGGGCACGGAAGCAAGCCGTTTGAACACAAAGGCCACAGCCAATATACAGCTGACGCCCTGACATAAAAAGGTTGCCCAAGCTACGCCTGCCACACCCCTTTTGAAACCGGCAACAAACAGGATATCCATCAGGATATTTGATGTGGAGGAGGCAGCAAGAAAAACAAAAGGTGTCTTGGAATCTCCCAACGCTGAGAAAATGCCATTTGATATATTATAAAAGAAAAGGAAGGGCAACCCCCACACGTAGATATTCAAGTAAAGCTGGGAATCTGCCAAAATCTCTTCCGGCGTGCGGATCATCTGAAGCAGCATCCCACTGCAGGAAATTCCCAAGATCACTAAGATACCACAAAGGACTGCGCTGGATATCATTGCTGTGTAAACCGAAGTTTTCATGTCCCTGTAATTCTTTGCACCGAACAGCTGGGATACTATAACGGAACATCCAATATTGCATCCAAAAGCAAAGGCGATAAATATAAGGGTGATCTCATAGCTGTTTCCCACCGCTGCCAGCGCATTTTCGCCGATAAATTTTCCTGCAACGAGGCTGTCGGCAATATTATATAGCTGTTGGAAAATAATGCTTCCGAAAAGCGGGATACAGAACCTCCATAAAACTTCTTCTGGTTTTCCTACTGTCAGATCTTTGTTCATGTCTCCACCATACCTTGTCTTTCAAATTTATCCTTATGGATTATAGGCCTTTTTTTTCCACATGTAAATTATTTATTTTCAAAAATCCATAGCAGTTTTTTATGTTTTACCTTATAATGATGATGTTGGCTCGTGGAGTGAAAAACACGAAACGATCCATATGGTTTAACACTATATCTTAAAACGTCCATATTCATGGAAATTAGAAAATTTAGCCGTACAGCTTACGGCGGAACGGAGACTCTATGGAAAATTTTACTTTTTACAGTCCTACTTATTTTGTGTTTGGAAAAGAAGAAGAAAACAATGCCGGAAAATACGTAAAACGCTTTGGAGGTACGAAAGTCCTGCTTCATTATGGCGGTGGAAGTGTGGTACGTTCTGGGCTTCTTGACCGTGTGAAAGCTTCCTTATCAGCAGAACATATCCCTTATGTTGAACTGGGCGGTGTGAAACCGAACCCCCGCAGCGGGCTTGTTTATGAGGGTATTGAACTTTGTCGCAAGGAAAAAGTAGACTTTGTTCTTGCCATCGGCGGCGGAAGTACCATCGACTCATCAAAAGCAATCGCTGCCGGTACCGTTTATTCCGGAGATTTTTGGGATTTCTACCAAGGCAAGTTAGTGGAAGAAGCTCTTCCCATCGGAATTATATTGACTATTTCTGCAGCAGGCAGCGAAGGATCTGCAGACTCTGTGATCACAAATGAAAATGGCATGTACAAAAGAGGGGCAACGGGAGAAGCGCTGCGTCCAACTTTCTCTATCTTAAATCCTGCCCTGACCCAGACACTGCCGCCCTTCCAGACGGCATGTGGAATCACAGACATCATGGCCCATTTATTTGAACGGTATTTTACCAACACCCAAGAGGTAGAAGTGACGGACCGCATGATTGAAGGTCTTCTGCTGACTATGATCCATGAGGGCCCCCGTGTGATCGAAGATCCCAACAATTACGAAGCCCGCGCCAATATCATGTGGGCCGGAATGATGGGACACAATAATTCCTGTGGTGTTGGCCGCATTCAGGACTGGGCAAGCCATGATATTGAACATGAGTTGTCCGCTCTCTATGACTGCGCCCATGGTGCAGGACTTGCCGTAGTATTTCCTGCATGGATGACTTACGTATACAAACATGACGTCATGCGTTTTGCCAAATTGGCTGTCCGTGTCTGGGGATGCCAGATGGACTTTGCGAACCCCGAAAGGACTGCACTGGAAGGAATCAGCGCATTGCGCCGCTTCTGGAAATCCCTTGGCATGCCTTCTAATTTTGCGGAATTGGGAGCGAAAGAGGAAGATATCCCACAGATGGCACATACTGCTTGCTATGGCGATGGGCGCACAGGAACCCTTGGCAACTTCGTGAAGCTCCATGAAGAAGACGTGGCAAATATTTATCGGCTGATGGTGTAAACACTGGCCTAAGCCATTCTGCTTATCCGGCCTAAATATAGGTAGCAGCACGCTTGCCTTTCTTTTATCATAAAAATACTGCATTTTGCCTTACTGGTATGGCAGTGAAAACTTTTCCCTGACCGGAGCTTGCTTCACTCGTCACACTTTCTTGGCAAGATGCAGTTTTTCTATTATCGATGTTCCATATGTAAGTACTTCTCTTTTGTTGCCAATCCGCCCCGTATATGGCGTTCCTGCTTATTTAAATCCAAGATTTTACGTACTTCCGCAGCAAGAGAGGGATTGATGGATAAGAGACGTTCTGTAACATCTTTATGTACTGTACTCTTGCTGATCCTAAATTTTTTCGCCGCTTCTCTTACTGTAGTACCATTTTCAATAATATAATCCGCAATACATAATACACGCTCTTCTATGTAATCTTTCAAGGAACTTCCCCCGGAAAGCCTGTTTTTACAGTTTATGCGGAGGAGCGAAACGGTATGAATGAAGGGTTTTCCTAATGGATTTTACAATTTTTTATTTTTCACGGCATACTGTTGTGCTTGAAAAATCAATAAAAATTGGTACAATAATAATAGAAAAATAGTCTCATTTTTTTAATAATCGCTTATAATTCCGGGGGAAACTTATGAACTGTATTATTATTGGAATCGCCGGTGGTTCCGGCTCTGGGAAATCCACCTTCACCAACCGTTTAAAGCACCAGTTTGGTGATGATATTGCAGTGGTATATCATGATAATTACTATCGAAGACATGATGACCTCACATTTGAAGAACGCAAGAAAATCAACTATGACCATCCGGATTCTCTGGAAACAGACTTGATGGTGGAACATTTAATGAAATTAAAAGACGGTGAGGCTGTGGATTGCCCTGTCTATGATTATAGCCAGCACAATCGTTCCGACCGCACCATCCGCATTGAACCTAAAAAAATCATCGTAGTAGAAGGAATCCTTCTCCTTGCTGATCCGCGGGTACGGGATCTGTTGGACATTAAAATTTACGTTGAGGCAGATGCCGACGAACGCATCCTTCGCCGCATTGTCCGGGATGTAAAAGAGCGAGGCCGCGATCTTGACAATATCGTGGACCAGTATCTCACCACCGTCAAACCCATGCATTATCTGTATGTTGCTCCCACACGTGCCACTGCAGATATCGTTATTAACAGCGGTATGAATGATGTTGCATTCGACATTGTACAGTCAAAAATCCGTTTGCTGCTGAACGAAGAAGATTAAATAATACATATATTTTCACTATTCATCCATCCACTTTATCAATACATCTATCGCTTTTTTTGCGTTTCCGCTTTTTTCTTCGTGAAGAAGGTCATGGCGCGCATTTGGGAACAAATGAACCTGTACATTTTTTAATCCGGCCTGATCCATTCCTTTCCGAAATATGTTTTCGGCATAATGGGTCTGCGCTGTATGCATCAAGCTGTTCTTCGTCTGCACACAGCCAGTTAAAAGGCGTTTCCTTTATAAGAATAATCTTAATTACTATATTTCCACCTCAAATGGCAGCTGCGAGAGAATATCCCTCTGCACATCTATTCCCGGATATGATTCAATCAATTTCAGCCCCTTGGGAGTAAGGCGGAACACGCACCGTTCTGTCACATACAATACCTTTTGCCCATTTGCAATGGCACGTTTTGCTGAGAAACTGATGCTGTTGACTTTTTCTACAAATTTGGGGATGGTCCCTTCTTTCTCGATGGTCACCACACCTTTTTTCTGGGATACTTCCAATCCTTTCGTATTAAATGTCATACAAAATACCACGGTCGGGGTCTTTGCTGTAATGTTGGCAAAACCACCGATGCCTGCAAAAGCGCCCTGTCCCCGATGGGCATTGACATTTCCTTTTCCATCTACCTCAAGAGCTCCCATAAAGCAGATATCCAGACCGCCATTGTCGTAAAGGTCAAACTGGTTTGCCATATCATAAACGGACGCAGCACCGATCATGGCACCAAAGGCCTCACCGGAAACAGGAAAACCTCCGATACCTCCGGACTCCACTGTCAGTGTGACCATATCCAGAATGCCGTTTTT
>JALFIB010000296.1 GCA_022776305.1 Lachnospiraceae bacterium | reverse complement strand
AACATGCTGATGTTCGCACACGGCTTCAACATCCATTTCGGATGCATCGTTCCGCCGAAGAACGTGGACGTTACCATGATCGCACCGAAAGGACCGGGCCACACAGTAAGAAGCGAGTATCAGGCTGGAAAAGGTGTTCCGTGCCTCGTAGCAGTACATCAGGATGCAACAGGAAAAGCACTTGACCTTGCACTTGCATATGCACTGGCTATCGGCGGCGCAAGGGCAGGCGTACTGGAGACCACATTCCGTACAGAGACAGAGACAGACCTTTTTGGTGAGCAGGCAGTCCTTTGCGGCGGCGTTTGCGCATTGATGCAGGCAGGCTTTGAGACTCTGGTAGAAGCAGGCTATGACCCGAGAAACGCATACTTTGAGTGTATCCATGAGATGAAGCTGATCGTTGACCTGATCTACCAGTCCGGTTTTGCAGGCATGAGATACTCCATCTCCAACACAGCAGAGTACGGTGACTACGTGACAGGTCCGAAGATCATCACAGAAGATACAAAGAAGGCAATGAAGAAGATCCTTTCCGACATTCAGGACGGAAGCTTCGCAAAAGAATTCCTTCTGGATATGTCCTCCGCAGGAAGCCAGGTTCACTTCAAGGCAATGCGTAAGCTGGCAGCAGAGCATCCGTCAGAGAAGGTAGGAGAAGAAATCCGCAAGCTGTACAGCTGGAACAATGAAGAGGATAAACTGATCAATAACTAAATTGCTGGGCAGGATTGTGGGAGTGCGTAGCATGAAACAATCTGTATGGCATCTTTTGGTTTTTACATCACTTATATGTTGTAAGGGAAATAAGCTCAAAGAACAGAGATTTCTGTGATTATAGGGAAGACTGTTGTTAGAGAGATACAGCAGTCTTCTTTTTTGATACAACTTGTATTATAAAGAGGATTTTGGCAGCGCAATGCGTGGTAGAATCCTATGACACTTTTTGATACTTAAATTTGAGGAGGAAATGATATGGGAATGACGATGACACAGAAGATTTTGGCAGCTGCGGCAGGTCTTGAGTCAGTGGAAGCAGGACAGCTGATCGAAGCAAAGCTGGATCTTGTGCTGGGAAATGATATTACATCTCCGGTGGCGATCCATGAGATGGACAAGTTTAAGGAAGAAAAAGTCTTTGATAAAGATAAAATTGCACTTGTAATGGACCACTTTATTCCAAACAAGGATATTAAATCAGCGGAGCACTGCAAATGTGTGAGGGAATTTGCGTGCAAGCATGATATTACCAATTATTTTGACGTGGGACAGATGGGAATCGAGCATGCACTTCTCCCGGAGCAGGGATTGACGGTTGCCGGTGATGTGATCATCGGGGCAGATTCCCATACGTGTACATACGGTGCTTTGGGAGCTTTTTCTACAGGAGTGGGAAGTACGGATATGGCTGCCGGTATGGCTACAGGAAAAGCATGGTTTAAAGTGCCTTCTGCAATTAAGTTTAATCTGGTCGGAAAACCATCGAAATGGGTAAGCGGAAAAGATGTGATCCTTCATATCATTGGAATGATCGGTGTAGACGGCGCCCTCTACAAATCCATGGAATTTGTAGGAGAAGGAATTCAGTATCTGACCATGGATGACCGTTTTACCATTGCCAATATGGCTATTGAAGCGGGAGGGAAAAATGGAATTTTCCCGGTGGATGATCTTGCTATCGCATACATGAAAGAGCATTCCAAACGTGATTTTAAGGTTTACGAGGCAGATGAAGACGCTGTTTATGAGGAAGAGTATACGATAGATTTAAGTACATTAAAATCTACAGTTGCCTTCCCCCATCTTCCTGAAAATACAAAAACTATGGACGAGATCACAGAAGACGTGGTGATCGATCAGGCGGTGATCGGTTCTTGTACAAACGGCAGGATGGATGACCTTCGTACAGCAGCTGCTATTTTGAAGGGACGCAAGGTGAAAAAAGGCGTTCGCTGTATTATTATTCCTGCAACACAATCTATTTACCTTCAGGCTATGGAGGAAGGGCTTCTGAAAATCTTTATTGAAGCCGGAGCAGTAGTCAGCACACCTACCTGTGGACCTTGCCTTGGCGGATACATGGGTATTCTGGCTGAAGGTGAACG
>JALFIB010000265.1 GCA_022776305.1 Lachnospiraceae bacterium | reverse complement strand
TATGTAAGCTCTGTGGAGCAGGCTCCTGTGATTGCCGGCAGGCTTGTTTTGAACGTAGATGCAGCTTCCACACAGGAAACAGGAAAATCTGCAAAGATTTCCGTAGTATATGGATTAGGTTCTGAGTGTACGCTGGGGTCTATAGATACGAGATTGTATGTATGGAATAAAAATGCAGCATTCCCGCAATTTATAAATGGGGTTTATACAGATCCCATCAGCAAGCGCATATTCACCCTTAAAACAGACGAAGAAGGCGATCATACACCATTTATGATGTACTTGCTGATCTTTGGAGCATCTGCAATTGTGCTGCTTGGGCTGTACGGAAAGAAACGCAAAAAGAAAAATAATATGTAATAGCAGATTTCCATCAGAAGATTGAGGAAATTGGACAAAAAATGGCGCAGCCGGAAGGCTGCGCTGTTTTCTTCTTAGGATAAATAAAATATATGGTTCGTATATTACATGAGTTATGTCGGGTTGTTTTTGCACAAGTTTTTTTCGTATTGGTTTAGCTTCTCTTTTAACATAAGAATTTCATTTTGAAGTGTACTGTTGGTATTTTTCAAAATATTATTATCGTTTTGAAGTGTACTATTGGTATTTTTTAAAATATTATTATCATTTTGAAGTGCATCTATTGTATCCTGCATTTCATCGACCATGTACTGTACGGTGTTTTTATCCATGATGGCGAGTTCTTCTGAAAATATGGACATCATTTTTTCTGTATCCTGACACATGCGGTACACCTCCTGATATAGTGGCTCAAATTCCGGGCAGGCATCGACTAACCGAAGGATATCTGTGGGGTTATCGCAGGAAAGGAAAGTGAGCCAGGCCTCTAAAGTATGGTAGCTGCTGATATCTATATTTTGAAGGTTTTTGAGGAAGATGTCAAGGGGGAAGAAGATGGCTTCCTGAGGGATGTCTAGATTAAGGCCGGTGTTAAATGAAAACTTCCCCCGGTGAATGAACTCTTTTGGCAGGCGGTGGAAAGCCTGTGTGCTTTTTTCCATAAAGACAATGACATAGACTCTTTTAATATCCCGGTAGCTGAATGTTTTGCCCTGTTCCCCCTTGACGCGCTTGTATTGGCGCAGGAGCAGGTCGGACATGTAGCAGGCACAGCGCTGCCCGGGAAAGGCGTAGCCGATGCGCTGGACCTCGATATTGGCAATGCTGCCGTCTGCCAATTCCACAACAATGTCCATGACGAGGAGAGAGTCTTCGGCGGCAATCCGGGAGGATTCGTTGGGAAGGACGTTAAGGATCTGGACCTTACAGCCTAGGATAAGGGAAAGAAGGAGCTCGAGGCGTTCCGGGACGGTGGATGGGTTGAATAATTCTTTAAAGAATTGGTCATAAAGGATTTTAACGCCCCGGATACCGGTACAAAAGCCTAGAAATTGTTCCTGCCGCCCAGAGCCCCAGCTGTCAAAGGTTGCTGTGAGGGAAGGGTTTTTTAAAATGTCAGCAAGCACTTGTTCGCGGCTGCGAATAAGCGGGAAAAGCTGCTGTATAAGTTATTAATTATGCAGCAGCTTTTTTGATACGAATACATACGACGAGTTTTAAACTTTACGCTATGGTAATGTTAGCCCCTCTCCCATCAATCGGTTCATGAAATCATCAAGAGAATTTGTTTCATATTGTGGATTTTCCCATTTACTGTCGGCTCCGGATTCTGTTTCTGTCTTGTCCGGCAGTGTTTCCTGATTGCCGGGAGGATTTCCCGGGGACGGTTGTTCGGTGCCTGATTGTCCGTTGCCCGTTTGTCCATTATCTGGCTGCCCAGCGCCCGGCAGCCCGCCGCCCGGCAATCCAGCATCTGGTTGTCCATTATCCGGCAGTCCAGTGCCCGGTTTTTCATCGTCCGGCTGTCCATTATCGGGTAAGCCGGAATCGGGCGGTTGCGTTAAGTCAGTTTCAGAATTTGACTCACTTTCTGATTCTAAGATATCAAAAATATTTGGATAGATGATAATCGGCTCGGTTTCCGGGGCTGGTTCATGCAGCCCGCATGCTTCTGTAGGTTCTGTCCCTTCTGTAAAGTATT
>JALFIB010000252.1 GCA_022776305.1 Lachnospiraceae bacterium | reverse complement strand
TGTATTGCAATATGCCCCAGTATCCCTGCTACGATCAAGGCGCCAAAAAGGTCCGGCGCCCGGGTGGCGATCACCATAAAACGCCACAACAGCAGCAAAAACAATACCATAAGGAGCAAAGCACCCACAAGTCCAAGCTCTTCGCAGATAACAGCAAAAATCATGTCATTCTGCGCTTCCGGAACAAATCCAAGCTTCTGCAGGCTGTTGCCAAGCCCCCTTCCAAAAAGCCCTCCGGACCCAATGGCATACAATCCTTGCATGGTCTGGTACCCTTTTTCATATAATTCCGGATTCTTCCAGATCGCCAGACGCTCCAAGCGGTAAGATTCCAGACTAAGGAAGATCCCAAGAAACCCAGTTCCTATCAGGACTACCCATAAAAAAGGGAGATACTTGGGATTTGAAATAAAGATCATAATGACAGCGATTCCCAGAATAATAACAGCTGTGCTTAAATTGTTGGTCCCCACCAGACCGACGATGGGAAGCACCATAAGCATAACTGAGAGGATCAGCCGTCCGCTTTTCTTACGGTCCATCCTGCTGACCATCCCCGCCAGCAGCAGGATCACCGCCGGCTTCGCATATTCTGCCGGCTGGAAGGACAGCGGCCCGATGGACAGCCACCTTCTGGAACCGTTATATGCATCACCAAATAAAAGCACTGCCCCGGACAATACCAGCGACAAAAGATAGGCCGGTACAGAAAACCGCAGCAGTATATGGTAATCCATTGAGGCGATCCAGTACATTGCTGCAAGCCCCAAAACCATTGCAAAAAATTGTTTTTTAAAATAATAGGCAGAGTCACCAAATCTGACCTGCCCATTATATGCACTCATACTGTAAAGAACGATCATTCCAAAAGCAACTAAGAATAAGACAATCACAAGTAGAAGGCCGTCCGGCCTGCCAGCTTTTGACCGCAACCAATCACTTCCTATGCCAATTGATTTACCAGTTCTTTAAAACGTTTTCCACGCACCTCGTAATTCGGGAACATGCCCCAGCTGGCACATGCCGGTGACAGAAGGACTGCATCACCGCTCTCAGATTTATCTACACAGATCTGGACCGCTTCTTCCAATGTCTCCGCCATGATAATACTGTGGAATCCGCATTTTCTTGCTGTTTCTGCGATCTTCTCTTTTGTCTGGCCTATCAGAACCAGATACTTTACTTTTCCGTCAAATGATTCGATCCACTCCTCATAGGATGAATTCTTATCGTAGCCGCCTCCGATGAGTAAAGTGGGGCGGTCCATTGCCTGTATTCCTTTGATCGCCGCATCAGGATTGGTTCCTTTGGAATCATTGTAATATACAACACCGTTTTTCTCCATCACGAACTCGATCCTGTGCTCCACTGCCTTAAAAGACTTCACCACCTGACGGATCACCTCAAGAGGAACACCGTAAGCCATAGCCATAGCTGCTGCAGCCATTACGTTTTCATGGTTGTGCCTTCCCGGAAGGTTCAGTTCCTTCACGGAACAAAGGACGGTTTTCTTTGACCCATCGCAAAATACGATGTCTTCCCCATCCAGATAGATGCCCTGTTCCAATGTATGCAGGCTGCTGAAATAAATAACCTTTGTATGTAATGTTTTCCCAAATTCACGAAGAATATCATCTTCATAATTCAGCACACAGGTGTCATCCCCGCCCTGGTTCTTGGTGATCAGTTCTTTGACGCGGATGTATTCCTCCATGGTGTGGTGTCGGTTCAGATGATCCGGAGTGATATTTAAAATAGCACTTACCTTCGGTGCAAAGGTCTCTATGGTCTCCAGCTGGAAGCTGCTGATCTCCGCTACAGTAACTGCCTTTTCTGTCATCTTCGGTGCTGCCTCAGTGTAAGGATTTCCGATATTCCCCACCACATACACTTCCTCTTTCCATGCCTTCATGATCTCGCCCAGCAAGCTTGTGGTAGTGGTTTTTCCATTTGTACCTGTGATCGCCAGCACATCGCCTTTGCCGCATTCCCATGCAAGCTCTACCTCGCCCCAGATACGGATCCCCTGTTCGCGCATCTTATTTACGATAGGAAGGTCCGTCGGCACACCCGGGCTTAAAATAGTAAGATCAAGCTGTCCCATAAGCTCTTCCGGCAGTTCCCCGATCACGATCCGGATCTCTGCGCCACAGGGAAGTGCAGCCCTGATGTCTTCTTCTTTCTTTTCCGCATTTCCTTCATACAATACCACATCAGCTCCGGCAGAAAGCAAAAGCCCTGCAGCACCTATTCCGCTGATTCCTGCTCCAAATACAAGAACCTTTTTTTCTTTTAGTTCCATTTATATTCCTCCCTTGCGGGCATGTCTTTTGACACTGTCCTTTTTGATAAACATAACTATTCCGTACTATCCTGAAAACGTCTGGCTTCGAACAGTTACAAATAAACCAGATGTTTTCCCATGGGACATCTATCAGTTAAGCCCCACAAGCGCTAACAGGCACAAAAATGCTGTGATAACCGTAAAGACCGTAACAACTCTCGTCTCTGACCATCCGCAAAGCTCAAAATGATGGTGGATCGGCGCCATTTTAAAGAACCGCTTTCCTCCGGTCTTCTTAAAATAAGTGACCTGAATCATAACAGAAACCACCTCTACAAGGTAGATCAGTCCCACAATAGGGATAAAAAGCGGCATTTTCATCACATATGCGCATCCTGCCACAAATCCTCCCAGCGCCAGCGATCCTGTATCACCCATAAATACTTTTGCCGGATATACATTAAACAGCAAAAATCCCAGCAGTGCTCCCGTAACCGCTGCGGTCAACGGTTCGATTCCTCCGCCCAGCACAAGAGAGGATACGGTAAAGAAGACGGCAACCATAGTAGTCACTCCGGTAGCCAGGCCGTCCAGCCCGTCTGTAAAATTTACGCCGTTGACGGTTCCGATGATGGCAAAATAAGCGAGGGGAACCGCGATGATCCGAACGGTATTGCCGGACAATACTTTTCCTCCTGAGAAGGGGATCAGGAAATCCAGGCAGGAAGCATCCATGAACCACACATATGCAACAAAGATGGTCGTCACAATGATCTGCCCCAGCATTTTCTGCTTGGGATATAGCCCGTCGGAGCGCTTCATCACTACTTTTAAATAATCATCCAAAAATCCGATGATCCCAAAGCCAACCACAAGGAACAGCACCGGAATCATGCGTGGGAAACGGCTCACATAAAACAGCGATGTGACAACGATACTGATTAAAATGATCAGTCCTCCCATGGTAGGGGTCCCTGCTTTTTGAAGATGGGATTTTACACCTTCTTCACGCTCTGTCTGCCCAACCTTCAGCTTTTGAAGAAAAGGGATCACAAAAGGGCTTAACACTACACTGATCAAAAAGGCTACAAATAAAGGGATCAATACATCCTGATTTACAATCATCATACACCTCTTCTTTTCTTTCTTACGTTTTTATCACTTCTATTTTTATCACAAACAGTTGGATTATGCAAGTACAGGCTGTATCTGTATTCAGGCAGCCTCTCTTCACGAAAGGTCAGGTGAGTATCCCAGATATGGCAGAATATTTTCAAACATTTCCTTGATCACCGGTGCGGCAATGGTCCCTCCGTAATACACGCCTTGGGGATTGTTGATAATGCAAAGCCCCAGCACCTGCGGATCATTGGCCGGTGCGAATCCGATAAAAGAGGAAATGTACTTATTTGCACTTCTTGGAAGTGTCTCCGAGGTAGCCGTCTTCCCCCCTATTCTGTACCCTTCAATATATGCGTTTTTTCCCGAACCCCCGTCTACCACCTGCTCCAGCAGATAGCGCATAGTAGCTGAGGTTTCCTCCGAAAGGATCCTTCTTCCTTCTTCGTATTGGAAAACCTGCAAAAGGGCTCCGTCTTCTCCCTTTACACTGACTCCAAAATGAGGTGTCACACGTGTTCCGCCATTGACGATGGAACTGACGGTAGCTGCCAGCTGTATGGGCGTAATCTGGAAAGACTGGCCAAAGGAGATCGTGGCAAGTTCCACCTGTCCCACGTTTTCTTTTTTATGCATGATGGTAGCCGCCTCTCCCGGCAGATCAATCCCGGTTTTATCCTTCAGGCCAAACTGTTCAAAATAAGAAAAATACCTGTCTACCCCAAGGCGAAGCCCCACCTCGATGAAAACAGGATTGCAGGAATTCTGGGTCGCCTGTACAAATGTCTCACTGCCGTGTCCGGCAGTCTTATGGCACCGTATCCTTCGGTCTTCTACGATCTTAAACCCGGGACAGGAAAAATGGTCCTCCAATGTAACTACGCCTGATTCCAGCCCTGCCGCTGCCGTAATGATCTTAAAAGTAGATCCCGGCTCATAGGTGTCATTGATGCATCCGTTCCTCCACATTTGATTCAAAGCATCCTGCAGTGCATCCCCCTCCAGATCATGATCTATCTCATAAGGCTGGTTTAAATCAAATTCAGGAACGTTGGTCATGGCATAGATTTCCCCGTTCCTGGGGTTCATAATAATGATAGAAACGCTGTCTGCCTGCTTTTGCTCCATCACCTTCATGGCAGCCTGCTGGGCATATTGCTGAATATTGTAGTCCAGACTGATCACCAGATCATTCCCGGATACCGGTTCTATCCGGCTTTCCCCTGTGTCTTCCAGTTCAATCCCCCGTGCATCCGTCACGGTAAGGATCTTTCCCGGATGTCCTGCCAATACCGATTCATATTCTACTTCAAGGCCTATGATCCCCTGATTGTCTCCCCCGGTAAATCCCAATACCTTAGATGCCATAGATCCATAGGGATAGTATCTCCGGTAGTCTTCATCTACTTTCACACCTGCCAGATTGTAATTGCGGATCCTGTCCCCGATCTCTTTGTCCACATTTTTTTTGACCCGTTCTATGGAGCTTACTTTTTCCACACGTTTTCGTACGGTTTCTTCATCCAGAGACAGTTCTTTTGCCAGCACCTGAATCACCCGTTCCGGTTCTTTTATCTGGCTGTGGATAACAGAAATAGTACAGACTGTGCGGTTATCTGCCAGCACCACTCCGTTTCGGTCTATGATTTTCCCCCGTGCCGCCTTTATATCACGTTCCCTCTCGTGAAGGTCTTCAGCAAGCTGTGCATAGTATTCTGAATCGACCACCATAAGATGTGCCAGACGAATGCCCAAAAAACACAGCGCTGCCGAAATCCCGATGAAGATCACCACGATCTTCCGCCTATGGAACGGCCTTGTTTTTTCCATGAAAAAACCTCATAAAAGTTTTAATATAATATATTAACCCTTTTATGAGGCTATGCGCAAAACTAGCTTGCTTACTGGGCATTTGCCCCCTCGTCTGTCGCTGCTGCATCCCAGACGGTTCCGTTATCTGTATTATTCGCATTTTCTGCAGGTGGAAGAGCCATTTCCGGATTATCCACCTTTGGATCATCTACTGTTTCCGGCTGCACTGTAAATACCTGATTCATATATGCGTCATACACCGTGCCATCTTCACTGATGGTAACACCCTCGATCACATTGCCGTTTCCATCCACTACCTTGCCGTCTTCTACTCTGGCATCCGTATGGTATGTGCCGTATGAATCAATGGCATCAAATGTCTGGATGGCACCTTCGCCCACATCATCCTGTTCCAATCCAAGTGAGGCTAAAAGCTCCGGTGTCACTTCTTCTGTGGGATAAATGCCCATATATGGCAGCACTTCCATGGCAATCTTCTGGTAAAGCTCCTGTGCGAAGGTACTGTTTGCCTGATTTGCCACGTTAGGCTCATCTACAATTACGTAGATCACCACTTCCGGATCATTAATGGGAGCTGCTCCGATGAATGAAACAAGGTATTTCCCGTCTGCACGCCTTCCTGTCTCCGGATCGATCTTCTCCGCAGTACCTGTCTTTCCTCCGATCCGGTAACCCGGAACCTGTGCATGCTTTCCGGTACCTTCCTGTACCGCCACTTCAAGATATTCTCTCAATGTATCGGATACATCGCTGGAAACCGTCTGCTTTAAAAGCAGGCTGGAGGAGTTTTTGATCACTTTGCCGTTTTCATTTAAAATTTTATCTACTACGTGGGGCTGGTAATAATAGCCGCCATTTACCACAGCAGAAAACGCTGTGATCTCCTGCACCATGGTACAGGTAAGCCCCTGCCCGAAAGTACACGTTGAAAGTTCTACTTCATTCATGGTCTCCCGTGTATACACAGACCCTGCAGACTCATTTGGCAGATCGATTCCTGTGGTTTTTCCAAAATTAAACAGCGACTGATATTTGATGAAATTCGGAATAGTCATTGCAAAACCGATCTGCATCAAACCGTCGTTGCAGGAATTTTTCAGCACATCCCCCAGCGATTCATCTAAATGCGCGTTTGGCCACGCATCACAACGGATATAAGTATCCGTCACCTGTTCTCCACCGTCACAGTAAAAATAATCATTTCCTGTCACAGCCCCACAGTCAAGGGCAGATGCCACAGTGATCGGCTTAAATGTAGAACCCGGCTCAATGGCATCGGAAACGCAGAAGTTGCTCCACATACTGTTTAAAGCTTCCACGTATTCTTCCTCCGTCATGGATTTTACTTCTGACTCCGTATACCAGGCACTCATATCTTGAGGATTATTTAGATCATAGCCTGAATTTGTGGCCATTGCCAGAATTCCGCCTGTATTGGGATCCATAACGATAACACCCAGGTTTTTTGCACCATGCTTGGACGTTCCGTCATCATGATCCTCTCCGTAAGTATCGTCAAACTCCGCAATATACTTTTCCACGATCTCCTGGATGTTCACATCCAGCGTAGTCTGCAGCGTGTATCCGTTTTCAGGCGCTATGGTCTTTTTCTCATATTCCTGATTTTCATTCAAGTAACCGAATACCCTGCCGTTTGTCCCTTTCAGCTGCGAATCATAATAGGATTCGATCCCCGTGATGCCATCACCGATATCATTGGAAAACCCTATGACGCTGCTTGCAAGGGAGTTCATGGGATATCTTCGCACAAACTCTTCCTCGAACCATACCCCTACAACTTTTTGCAATCGCTGCCTCTGCTCTTTAGACAATTCTCTCGTTTCATCCAGTGAAACGTATTCTTCATACTCTTCCTTTTGGTCTTCTGTGACATTTTCCAGCAGGACCTGATACTGGCTGTCACATGTTTTTTCATTTGTGATCCTGTCCCGCAGCTCACCTGCATCCAGATCAAACACTGCAGTCAACGCTTCAATGGTGGGTTCAACGTATTGTTTCTCGCCACTGATCTCTTCATTGACCGCCTTACAATCCAAAACCAGATTGTATACTTTTTCACTGTATGCCAGCAGCCTTCCGTTGGTATCCTGTATCTCCCCCCGCCTGCTGTAAAGGGTGCGGCTGTCATAATTCTCCTGAGACAGCACCTGCTTTGCATAACGGTTGCCGCTATGGACATTGATATATACGATTCGGAGCAAAACTACAATTAGTCCTAATAAAACGAATGCAAATACAGCTAAAAGCTTTATTTGCATTTTTCTCGTAAATCTTCGTTCTTTTTTTGTTCGGTTTGTTTTTGCCAACTATTTCACCTACTCTGTCGGTATCTCAGAATACTGTCTTACGTAATCATTATCATCAATCTCATACGTAATGATCTGTGATTTTTTTGCCTGAACCATTCCAAGCTGGTTCATAGCCACGTCTTTTACGTGTTCCATATCCACATTGGTTATAATACGGTTGTAATCAGAATCATTTTCCAAAATTGCTGAATCCAGCTGTGCCTCCAATGCAGTAACTTCTTTCTGTAGCTTTGTACCCTTTGCCTGAAGCTGCAGGAAGTTCACACACATAAATACAGTGATCACAGCTGCAACCGTAAGAAATGCCACATAACCAAGATTCATTGAGAGTGCACGCTCTCTGTTTCTCCGTGCTCTCGGGCTTACCGATGGCTTTTGCTGTTTTTGCGTTTTTGCCGGAGCGGTCTGAAGCTTGCGTACGGCTGTTCCGTCCACGTACACATACGTTCTTCCGTTCTGGTTTTTCATTCTCTGGCCACTTCTGGAGCCATCCATTCTCTCTACTTTTGCCATCGCACGTTCTCCTGATTCCTAATGTATTTCACGCTCAAAAACCCGAAGTTTTGAGCTTTTCGCCCTACTGTTCTCTTCTAATTCCTGCGCCGACGGAACGATCGGTTTTTTCGTTATTACCCTTCCCTTTGGTTTCTTCCCACATACGCACACAGGGAATTCCTTGGGACAAGTACACGGATTTTCGCAGTACCGGAATTTGTTTTTCACGATCCGGTCTTCCAGTGAATGAAAAGTGATCACACAGATGCGTCCTTTATCATTCAGTAAATCAATCATATCTTCCAGCGAGTGATCAAGCACTTCCAGTTCTCTATTCAATTCGATCCGGATCGCCTGAAACGTCTTTTTGGCCGGGTGCCCCCCTACTGCCCTGACTTTCATGGGTATTGCCGCTTTTATAACATGAATTAACTCCCCAGTTGTTTCCAATGCTTTTTCTTTTCTGGCATTTACGATATGCTTGGCAATATTCTTTGCGAACTTTTCCTCCCCGTAGTCACGGATGATGCGGTATAGCTCCATCTCACTGTACTCATTCACAATGTCCTTTGCCGTGCGAGTCTGCCGCTGATCCATACGCATATCCAGCGGCGCATCCTCTCTGTACGTAAACCCGCGGTTTGCCTCATCCAGCTGATAGGAGGAGACCCCCAGATCCAAAATGACTCCATCTACAGATGTAATACCTAATTTGCCGAGTTCCCTTCTCATATCACAGTAATTACTGCGTACAATCATAACCCGGTCTTTATACTCCCTCAAGCGCCGGGATGCCGCTTCAATCGCAGCCCCATCCTGATCGATCCCAATCAGCCTGCCTTTCTCTGACAGTCTTTTACAAATCTCATAGGAATGGCCGCCGCCACCCAACGTACCATCCACATAAATTCCATCCGGTTTTATGCAAAGCGCGTCAATGCTCTCCTCCAAAAGTACAGATTTATGCTTGAATTCCATACAATCCTCCCCAGGTTATATGCTTAAACCCAAATCCGTCATTTGTTCTGCGATATCATCCATATCATCATAAGCATTGCTCTCCGTCCAGTTTGCTTTGCTCCAGATCTCAATGCGGTTCAAGTTGCCGGCCAGTACAACATCTTTCTCCAGTCCAGCAAAATCCCTCAAAACCTGTGGCAGAAGGATCCTCCCCTGCTTGTCCAGTTCACATGTAGTTGCACCGGCTACCAGAAAACGCGTGAATTTTCTGGCGCTCTTGTTGTTAAGTGGCAGCTTACGCAGTTTCTCTTCGATGATCTGCCATTCATTTTTGGGAAACACAAACAGGCATCCATCCAATCCCTTTGTAACAATAAATTCGTCGCCTAATAAGTCTCTGAATTTTGACGGGATGATCAGTCTGCCTTTGGTGTCAATCGTATGATTATATTCTCCCATGAACATAATGACACACCTTCTTCCGGCTGCTTATCGGGTGTCCCTTTTGCCGCAGCTTTTTAGGTTTCTCCCTCCATTTTTCCACCACTAAACACCACAGCACACCACTTTCTACCACTTGACACCTATAATACCGTAGATTTGCACAAAATACAAGCAAAAAATCAAAGAAAAAATTTACATTTCATTAAACTTTTTCCTTCTACCATATCTTGTTAGACGCAAAAAGGACTGCCGCAAAATCTTGCGGCAGCCCCTCTTTCCATTTCGTATTTTTTGTTTTCTACGTCGTGTATTTTGTTTTATTCAGCCATCATATACTGTTCGATCAGGCGGTCAACAATAAGGCTCTGGCGATAAACTTCCTCCACTTTCGCCCCACTTGACAGCAGACCGTTCAGTATTTCACGTTCTTTTTCGATATGACTTATCAGTTGTTCCTTTTGTTTCATGATCTATAGTCCCTTTCTGTCTTTTTCCTATGATTATAAGTATCACCGATACTGCTACCAATATTCCTGACAGGACCTGAGAAACCGGCACAGACGTTCCGGGAAGTAAAAGCTGGTCTGTACGCAGTCCTTCGATCCAAAACCTTCCTGCTCCGTAACACAGCAGATAACTGAGGAAAATCAGTCCCTGAAACCTGCATTTTACTCGGAAAGTCAAAATGAGGAGTATGACCAGTACGCCAAGGTTCCATAAGGATTCATAAAGGAAGGTCGGATGTACCTGAATGTAAGAAATCCCATCGATGGTCTTTAGATGCTCCTGCATTTTTTCTGTAATCTCGTAAGAACGGACATCCTGCACAGGAAGCTGCATAGCAAAAATATTATCTGTATATTCGCCAAACGCTTCACGGTTGAAAAAATTCCCCCACCTTCCAACCGCCTGCCCCCACACAAGGCCAAGGACTGCGGTGTCCAATGCCACTTTATATGGAAGTTTCCGAATACGGCAGAATACCAAAACTGTAATCACTCCGCCAATAACCCCGCCATAGATCGCCAGTCCTCCTTGGCGGAGGTTTACGATCTCTGCAAGATGGTCTTTATAATAATCCCAAGAAAATACCACGTAATAAATCCGTGCACAAATTACGGAAACAATGATCGCAATGATCCCAAGGTCAAAGTAATCGTCCCCCCTCTGGCCGGTTGCATCGGCAACCTTCATGACCAGAAGAAGCCCCGTCACCATCGCTGCCGCCAGTACCATGCCGTAGCATGCGATTTCAAAGCCGCCGATGGATACCGACTTGATCACATGGTCCAAAGAAATTCCAAGGTTTGGAAACCGGATCGAACCCACCATGGTATGCCTCCTTTAAAATGTAATATGAAAACGCGCTTCGCGCTCCATGCTCATGATGCTCGCCACTTCTCTCCACTTTCGTGTGAAAACGCGCTTCGCGCTCCATCATTCGCATTCCGCTCCGCTCCATGCTCATGATGCTCGCTCGCCAAATCCATGGGGATCCATGCAAGCATGTCCCCATGCACTTGGCTCACTTCGTTCACACGTTAAACCGGAATAACACTACATCGCCGTCTTTTACTACGTAGTCTTTTCCTTCCAGTCTTACCAGACCTTTTTCTTTTGCTGCTGCGTAAGTGCCGCAATCTAACAGATCCTGATAGTTTACTACTTCGGCGCGGATAAAGCCTCGCTCGAAATCGGAATGGATCTTGCCGGCAGCCTGCGGTGCTTTTGTACCTTTCTTGATCGTCCATGCACGTGTCTCTGTCTCCCCAGCCGTAAGGAAGCTGAGAAGCCCCAGCAAGCTGTAGCTTGCTTTTATCAGTTTCTCCAATCCTGACTCTTTCAATCCCAAATCTTCGAGAAACATTTGTTTTTCATCATCATCCAGCTCTGCAATCTCTTGTTCGATCTGGGCGCAGATCACAAACACTTCGCTGTTTGATTCTTTTGCGTATTTTCTCACTGCTTCGACGTACCCATTGGAAGCACCGTCATCCGCAAGGTCTTCCTCTCCTACGTTTGCCGCAAAGATCACCGGCTTTGCAGTCAGGAGGTTGTACTCAGAGAGCCATGACAGCTCATCTTCATCTTCTGTCGTATAGGTAATTGCCAGTTTACCTTCCTCTAAATGTGCTTTCAGCTTCTGAAGAAGCTCTAACTCTTTTGCTTGTTTTTTGTCATTTTTAGCTGCACGGGCGGTCTTTGCAATACGACGTTCCAAAATCTCCAGATCTGAAAAGATCAGTTCCAGATTGATGGTCTCGATGTCACGGACCGGATCTACGGAACCGTCCACATGGACTACGTTTGCATCCTCAAAGCAGCGCACAACGTGTACGATGGCATCTACTTCCCTGATGTTTGCCAAAAACTGATTGCCCAGTCCTTCTCCCTTTGACGCGCCCTTTACCAGTCCGGCAATATCGACAAATTCGATCACTGCAGGAGTGGTCTTCGCCGAATGATATAAATCCGTAAGCAGCTTCAAGCGTTCATCAGGCACTGCAACAACACCTACGTTTGGATCAATGGTGCAGAAGGGGTAATTTGCTGATTCAGCTCCCGCTTTCGTCAAAGAATTAAATAAGGTACTCTTTCCTACATTAGGCAATCCTACAATACCAAGCTTCATGTTTTTCTCTCCATTTCTTCTGTATCTTTACATTCTTCTGTGTTTTTCTCAATTTTATCTTAGCAAGTCACAGTTTAGCACAGAAAGTGACAAGAAACAATAGCTTCTGCTATAAACCCATCGACACTTTTCCCCATTTTTAAATGAATTTACACAAAAAATGCATCGGGCTGTCCCGATGCATTTTTATTTTTCCCCATATTTCCTAGCTTTTTGAGACGCCGGTTTTCCCGGATGAACCGAAAAATGTCGAAAAGTTTTTTAGTATCGTTTCTGATCTTTCAGTTCAGAGGATAGCAATACATAATTTTCATAGCGCAATCTGGAAATCTTTCCTGCTTCCAAAGCCTCTTTTACCGCACAATCCGGTTCGCTCAAATGCATACAGCCTTGAAACCTGCAATACGGCTCGTAGGGAAGAAACTCATAAAAATATTCTTTTAATTCCTCATACCCGATTCCTTGAAGGTAAAGGGAACTGAATCCCGGCGTATCAAGAAAATACGTATCTTTGCGCAGTACGATCAGCTCTGTGTGACGGGTGGTATGTTTTCCACGGTCGATCTTCCGGCTGACTTCCCCGACCTCCATCTTCACCTCCGACTGAAGTTCATTGGTCAGGGAGGATTTTCCCACTCCGGAAGGCCCAGCCACGATGGTGGTCTTCCCCTCCAGAAGTGCCTGTATCTCCTGAATCCCTTCTTTTTGCGCCACACTTACAAAGTGGACGCTGCTGCCACAACCGTCATATACCTGCCTAAGTTGCTCTAAAGCCCCCTCTTCTGCAAGGTCTGTCTTGTTAAAACAGATGGCAACCGGTATATCCTGCTGTTCCATAGAGATCAGAAAACGGTCAAGCAGATTTAAATTCGGTTTGGGGCTTGCCACTGCAAAGACCACCAAAGCCTGATCAACATTCGCTGCTGCCGGCCTTACCAGCGTATTGCGCCTCGGAAGGATCTCATCCACATTCCCGGTACATTTTTCCTCGTCCAGAACGGATATTTCCACATTGTCCCCCACAAGAGGCTTGATTTTATCTTTCCGGAAGATCCCTTTTGCCCTGCATTCATAGACGATCCCGTCCTGTCCATGGACGTAATAAAATCCTCCGATTCCTTTTATTATCTTTCCCTGCATCAATTCACCTGACTAAACGAAATCCCTGCATATTCAATGGTACTTGCCACTTCACCCGTGGAAGGATCCAGCAGATAAACGTACGCCGTACCGTCGGTCACGCCCGGCGTGCCTTCCACCTGCAGCTTATATGGAAATGAGGTGGTACCTTCAAAAATAGTCTTTTCTGTTCCGTTTTGTACTAAAGTGATCCGTACCGGCTGTCCGTTATAGCCAGTGGGCGTATCCAAAGAGGCATTACACTTCCATGTTCCGGTGGCATTATCCTGAATGACAATATTGCCGTCACCGACGGAATCCGGTCCCGTACTGATCACAAGTGTCACTGTACTGCCTCTTGCCACCTGAGTATTCGCCGGCGGATCCATACTGATCACAAGCCCTTCTCCCACTTCACTGCTTGAGGCATATTCATACTCCGGAATCAGGTCCTGCATTTCCAAGGCTTCCGTTGCCCGTTCCTTCGTATATCCATACAGTTCCCACGGTACCACGTAGGAAACCGCTTCGTCCGGTTCATCGCTTCCCTGGCTGACAAACAATGTCACCGTGTCACCCACTTTTACCTTGGAGCCGGCTGCCGGCTCTGTGGTAATGACGCGTCCGCTGTCTATGGTATCACTGTTTCTCGAGGTATCCACTACACACTTTAACCCCTGTGTCAGCAGGAATGCTTGCGCCTGACTCTGTTCCTGATTAGCCAGATCTGAAAGAACGATCTCTGTCTGCCCTTCTGTTACTTTATATTTAATGGTAGTTCCCTGTTTTACCATCTCGCCTGCTTGCGGGGATTGGGTACAGACTTCCCCTGCCAGATATTCCCCAGACTCCTGCGTACCGGCATTTTTCCCTTTAAGGCCAAAGCTTTCCAAAAGCTTCACTGCCTCCTCTTCAGATTTTCCTGTAATCTGCGGCACAGAAACCGTCTTTGTAACTTCTGTCTCAGACATGACTTCTGTCGTCTTCTCTGCTTTTTTGGTCTTGTTTTTAAAATTAAATAATCCGAATGCATTGGCGAGAAGCACCAAAAAGATGCAGCCGATGATAACAGCAACAATAATGCCGCCTACCGTCACAGCTTTTTCAAGCCGAGGATTTAATCCCATATCATGATCCAGATCCTTGTTTTTATCCGGCTTCGGCGCAAACCCGTCTTCTAACCGGTAATTTCCCTCATGGATCGCATAATCATCGGGATTATCATAAGCATCAAAATAGGGATCATACTCCCTTGCATTACGGCTTTCATCGTCAAAACCGTCATCCCAGCGTTTTGGATCAGGTCCTTCCTGTCTGGAGGGCACCTCCTGATATGTGCTTTTCTGGTAATAGCTTCCCGGCTGGTAAGCCCTGTTCGGGGTGGGACCGCTGGTGGACGCATGGAGGTTTGCAGCTGCCCCTACATCCAAGGTTTCATCGTAAGAGGGCATAGAGCGCTGTTCTGCATTGATCTCTTTGATCTGGTCCACCTCATCCTTTGACATGATGATGGTCTTTGAAGTGTTATCGATCTTTTTGCTTGTGACAAAGTCCCCATCCGGATTTACAAGGGATTCCCTCAAGTCGCGGATCAGTTCTGTCATATTGGAATATCTCCGATCCGGGCTTTTCTGGGTACACTTTAAAACGATCTGGTTCGTGCTGTAAGGAACATCTGGAACCAGCTCCTTTGGCCCGTGGATCTCCTCCTGCAAATGGCGTATGGCCACAGCTACTGCAGTGTCTCCGTCAAAGGGAACCCTGCCGGTGAGCATTTCATACATGGTGATCCCCAAAGAGTAAATATCACTCTTCTCATCACTGTATCCTCCCCGCGACTGCTCCGGGGAACTGTAATGCACGGATCCCATCACGTTGGAGTTGATGGTATTTGTGGTCGCTGCCCGCGCAATACCAAAGTCTGTAACCTTTACTTTCCCGTCTGTGGAGATAATAATGTTCTGAGGCTTCACATCCCGGTGGATGATACCGTTGTTGTGGGCGGCTTCCAAACCGGCTGAAATCTGCAGTGCGATACTGGTGGCTTCCCTGACGGAAAGATGGCCCTTGTTTTTGATGTACTCTTTCAAGGTGATACCTTCCACAAGCTCCATTACAATATAATAAATCCCTGCTTCTTCCCCTACATCGTATACATTTACAATGTTGGCATGGGCAAGGCCTGCTGCCGACTGTGCTTCAACGCGGAATTTTGAAATAAAGGCTTTATCCTCCCGAAATTCCTTTTTCAGCACTTTCACTGCCACGAACCGGTTCAGTTTATGATCCTTTGCCTTATAGACATCAGCCATTCCTCCGGAGCCGATTCTGGATATGATTTCATATCTGTTTTGTATAAACATTCCGACTTTTAGCATACTACTACCCCTGTCATTTAGAATTCAGCAAGGACTACTGAAATATTGTCTTTTCCCCCGTTTTTGTTCGCTTCCGTAACAAGCCTCTGGGCTGCCTCTTTCAGCGAACTGCTTTTTTTAACGATACGCAGGATGTCTTCATCCTCCACCATGTTCGTAAGTCCGTCCGAACACAAGAGGATCACATCCCCCGGTTCCAGCTTAATGTCAAAAAAGTCGATCTTCACAGGTGTGCGCACCCCTACGGCGCGGGTGATGATATTCCTGTCCGGATGGCTTTTCGCATCTTTCCTCTGCAGCTCCCCTACACGGATCATCTCCTCTACCAAAGAATGGTCTCTGGTAATCTGCTCAATCTCCTGATCGATCAGATACAATCTGCTGTCTCCCACGTTGGCCACATACAAATAATTCTCCTGAACCGTTGCAGCCACAACAGTCGTACCCATGCCTTCCAATGCTTTATCGGATTTTGCTTTTTCTACTACAAGTTCATTGGCGTGATGGATCGCCTCGGCAAGGAGCGGTATCGGTCTCTTCTCCACAGCCTTTTCTATATAGTCTACCATAGACTCAACCGTATAGCGGGAAGCAAGATCTCCTGCGTTGTGCCCACCCATTCCGTCGGCCACGATCAACATATTGGACAGATTGCCTACCGGCTGGTCTGAAGCATAAACGAAATCCTGATTTGCAGAACGTCTTTTGCCGATATCCGTAATGCTATACGTTTTCATATCCTTTTTCCCTTTCTTTCGCATCAATATAGCTCTTCCTGAGCTGGCCGCAGGCACCGCCTATATCACGGCCCATTTCTCTTCTAATAGTAACATTTATTCGGTATTTTTCAAGTTTATTTTTAAACGCCTCGATCACCGTGCGGTTAGACTGGACGTAATTTCTCTCTTTAATGGGGTTCACCGGGATCAGGTTTACGTGGCAGTTGAACCCGTCAAGCAAATGGGAAAGCCTTCTGGCATCTTCCTCCGTATCATTGACGCCTCCCACCAGACTGTATTCAAAGGTGATCCTCCTGCCTGTCTGCAAAAAGTAATAGCGGCAGGCATCCAGAACATCCTCCAATTCATATTTATAAGCGATGGGCATCAGTTCCTTGCGCTTCTCCTGGCTGGAAGCATGGAGGGACAAGGCAAGTGTGATCTGCAGCCTCTCCTCGGCAAGCTTTCGGATATTTTCCACAATACCGCAGGTAGACACCGTCACATTCCTCTGGCTGATATGAAGTCCATGTTCATCCGTCAAAAGCCTTAAAAAACGCAGGAGATTCTCATAATTGTCAAGGGGTTCTCCCGTTCCCATCACCACCAGATTTGACACCCGCTCCCCGGAAATCTTCTGGATCTTATAAACCTGATCCAGCATTTCTGAAGGAAGGAGGTTTCTGGTAAGTCCGCCTAAGGTAGATGCGCAGAAACGGCATCCCATCCTGCACCCCACTTGTGAAGAAATGCACACAGAGTTGCCATGGTGATAACGCATCAAAACACTCTCGATCACATTTCCGTCATTCAGGCGGAACAAGAATTTTTCCGTACCGTCCGCCCCGGAAACCAGATGGTCCACCATCTCCAGTGAAGTATATGTATAATGCTCCTGCAGTTTCTGACGGAAGTTCTGGGACAAGTTCGTCATTTCAGAAAAATCCGACGCCAGCTTCTCATGCATCCACTGATACAGCTGCTTTGCACGAAAAGGCTTTTCCCCAAGCCCCTCTATTTCCATCTTCAATTCATCAAAGGTCAAAGATTTCAGGTCCTTTTTGTCCATCTCTGTATTCTTTCCTTCACTCTTCATCGAAATAAAAATCATCATCTTCCGGCCCGTCTATGCGGCGCAGCCTTGCGATAAAAAACCCGTCTGACTTATGGACACCCGGAAGCAGCTGGATATAGCCTCCCTTGGTCGTCTTTCCTTTTAAGCTGTCACAGATATACGGGTCGATACTTTCCAGACGGAAAGGGAAATTTTCCAAGAACCATTTTATATTGTACTGGTTCTCATCTGCTCCGATGGTACATGTGCTGTATACCAGAATTCCTCCCGGCTTCACATATTCCCAAACCACAGAAAGGATCTTTCTCTGCAGCTTCACAATATCCTGCTGCTGTTTCTCAGACATTTTATATTTAATATCCTGCTTCTTCCCAATCACTCCAAGGCCGGAACATGGAAGATCCGCGATGACGATATCTGCTTTTTGTACGGACGCTTCATCACGCACCGTCGCATCCTTTAGGACGGCACGGATATTGATGGCATTCTGCCTTTCAATATTTTCCTGCATGAGCTTTACTTTGTATTCTGAAACGTCACGTGCTTCCACGTAACCGCTTCCCATGAGCTTATCTGCAATATGGAGGCTTTTTCCTCCCGGGGCTGCGCACACGTCAATGCACTTGTCTCCCCAATTGGGTGCCGCCACTTCGGCCACCAGCATGGAACTGATATCCTGCACCTGGATCCATCCTTTTTTAAAAGCGGAAATTGCTTTCATATAATTATAATCGGAGATTTCCAGCGCATAGTCAAGATAAGGATGCTGTTTTACAGTAATTCCCTGTCCTTCCAGTTCCTCAATGATCTCTTCCTTTGATGCCTTCGTCAAGTTGCACCGCACCACAGTAGGCTTTTCCATATGGGAGTCACGGCATATTTTTTCCGTCACCTCATACCCAAACTGGGATACCCATTTATCCAGCATCCAGATAGGGAACGAGTATTTTACAGACAGGTAATGCAAAGGCTCCAGCTTTGGATCCGGATACCGGACCTGGTTAAGCCGTCTGGCTGTATTGCGCAGCACCCCGTTTACAAAACCTTTTAGATTGTAAAATCCCTTTCGGGAAGCAAGCTTCACTGCCTCATTGCATACTGCCGAATCCGGAACGCTGTCCATATATTTCATCTGATATACAGACATCCGTAGCAGGTTCCGGATCAAGGGTTTCATATTGTACACCGGGACATTAGAGAATTGTTCGATGATATAATCGATCTGGATCATATGCTCCAGCGTTCCCTCTACCGTTCTGGAAATAAAAGCCCGGTCCCGTTTTTCCAGATACTGGTATTTTTCCAGTACCTGCCGGATCACCACATGGCTGTAAGCCTCTTCTTCCGTAATTTCCATCAGGATGCCCAGTGCTACTTCTCTTAAATTCACCGGTTTAGTCACGGTCTCTTCCTCCCGCCAAAATAATCAGCCTTAACAGCTGGAGTATGGATGATGCAAGGCTTGCCACATACGTCAGGGCCGCTGCCGTAAGGACTTTTTTCCCTGCTGCAAGTTCCGTATCTCCCAGAACATGGCCATTTTCCAATATTTTCAGCGCACGTGTAGATGCGTTAAACTCCACCGGGAGGGTCACAAGCTGAAACAGCACTGCAAGGGAAAACAGCACGATACCTGCTGTCAAAAGTGGCTTCATAGAAAAAATCAATCCGGCTACAAATACCGGCCATGCCAATGTAGAGCCAAAGTTTGCTGCCGGAACCAGAGTGCTTCTCAGCACAAGGGGACCATAACTCTTTTGGTGCTGTACCGCATGTCCGCACTCATGGGCCGCAACACAAACAGCCGCAACGGAATTGGAACTGTAAGTACTATCTGACAATCGCAGCGTCTTTGTCCTTGGATCATAATGGTCTGTCAGGTTTCCGGAAATATGCTCGATCTTCACGTCATAGATCCCGGACAGCTCCAGCACCTTCCGGGCAGCCATGGCTCCCGTCAGGCCGCACATGCTCCTGACCCGTGAATATTTGTTAAAGGTACTCTTTACATGGGCAGATGCCATCATCGATAAAATTAATCCGGCGACCACCAGTAAATACGTCCAATCAATGTAGCGGTATCCGCCATAACCACCGTATCGATAAAATGAATTCAAACTTGATGCCAATAAGTTCATTGCAGTCAACTCCTATCTTTCAATTTCATGAATTCTGTGCCATCAGTCGTTTCCGCCAAATTTTTCTCCTTCTTCTACCGGGTAGCCGCGAAGAAAAGCATCTACAGCCATTCTCTTTTTGCCCTCCGGCTGGACTTCTTTTATGACAAGCAGTCCCTCTCCTGCCTGAATTTTCAAAGAATTCTTTGTTACCTGGCACGCTGTGCCCGGCTCCCTTACGGTTTGTCCGAAGTCTCCTCCTGATATTTTTGAGGTTTCTTCTGCGTCCTCTATCTCAGCTGCCCAGATCTTCAAAGTTTTCCCACGGTATTTTGTATATGCACTGGGCCACGGGTTTAGTCCCCGGATCAGGCACTCAATCTTTCCGGCACTTTGGGACCAGTCGATCCATCCGTCCTTTTTGGTCAGCATTGCCGCGTAAGGCGTTGGGCTTTCCAAGGGCTGTTTTTCATAGACGGCAGTGCCGGCTTCAATCTCTTCTAAGGTGCGCAGCAGCAGCTTCGCTCCCACGTCGCTTAACTTATCAAACAAACTTCCGCCTGTTTCATTTTTCTCCAGCGTTACCGTCTCTTTTAAAATCATATCCCCTGTATCTAATCCGCTGTCCATACGCATTGTCGTCACGCCGGATTCCTTATCCCCGTTTATAACAGCCCACTGGATGGGCGCTGCTCCCCGATACATAGGCAGCAAAGAAGCATGGACATTGATACATCCATATCTCGGAAGCTCTAAAATTTCTTTCGGTATGATCTGCCCG
>JALFIB010000247.1 GCA_022776305.1 Lachnospiraceae bacterium | reverse complement strand
AGACGGGAGAAGAATCATGACTGTAGATAAAACATTTTTAATCAGAAGCATACAGAAGAAAAAAGAAATGATCGTTGTGTTCTGCGCATACACCAATATGCCCTTTGTCACCTGCGATCCGGAAACCTTTAACGACCAAGTCTGGATATTTGACAATGAAAAGCTTCTTCAGGACTTTGCAAAACCATATACCGATAAGAAAATTTTATTAAAAGGTTTGAAATACCCCAATAAAAACTTCCTTGGTTTCTTCTCCATGCTTTATTCTATTGGAGTAAATGAACTGGTATTTGTCAGCGAATCCGGAAGAGAGACCATTGAATTAGAAGATTTGGTACGCAGGCCGGATTATTCCAAGCTGCCAAAAGAGCAGCAGCCCATCCAGAATGAGCAGCTTCAGCTCACCGGTATCTACTTTATGCAGGAAGCCTCAAGGCCTATTCCAAATGAGGAGAAGGAAAATCTGAAGGAATTAGAAGAAGAGTTTGCAGCAAACCTTGTGAAGAGCAGATATATCGTTCCTATCGAGCTTCTTGACGGACCGGAAAGTGATAATGAAAAGCTGAAGAACCGGAAATATAAGCTTCCGATCCTGAAAAATAAAAATGAAGAGATTATGCAGCCCATATTTACAGATCCTATGGAGCTTGCAAAATTTAATAAAGACAATAAATTCAAAGCATTGGCGATCCCATTTACGGATCTTTCTAAGATCCTTGTAAAGGATTCTAAGGGATTTATGCTCAATCCGGGAGGATTTCATATTGCTTTGCCAAGGCAGCTGTTAGAAGGCCTTAAAAAGCGTTTTGATGTGTAAAGAGCGATTGACTATGAACCAATGTCTAACAGGCCATGTAAAAATGAAGCCATGTTGTAAATGAAACAAAGACCGATACTGCAAACAGTCGTATGAGATCCATTCGTCTGAAACAGTATTGGTCTTTTTTAGTTTTATTTGCAAGATTGCTTATGAGAAAAAGCGGAATACTCCAAAAACTTTACCAAGGATCTGGCATTCATCAACTATGATGGGATCCATAGTATCATTCTCTGGCTGAAGGCGGTAATGTCCGTCTTCTTTGTAAAATGTCTTAACTGTGGCAGAATCATCCACTAGAGCTACTACGATCTCTCCATTATGTGCTGTAGACTGCTGCTTTACAACTACGCTGTCACCATTTAGAATGCCGGCATTTACCATACTGTCACCCTTTACCTTTAAGATAAAGGTCTGTTCATTTGGCATAAACTCTGCTGGAATAGGATAGTAGCTGTCAATATTCTGCTCCGCCAGTATCGGCTGCCCCGCAGCAACAGTGCCTACCACAGGAACATTTACCATCTCTCTTCGAACCATCTGGAATGAGTCATCCAAGATCTCAATAGCGCGTGGTTTTGTGGGATCTCGCCTGATATAACCGTTCTTCTCAAGTGATTCCAAATGGGAATGGACGGATGAGGTGGATTTTAATCCGACCGCTTGACAAATCTCACGCACAGCCGGCGGAAAACCACGCTCTAAGATCTCGTTTTTAATATAATTCAGGATTTCCTCCTGCTTTGCTGTAATCTTTCTATCGGACATAAAATTCCTCCCGTACATATGTTTCCCTCAGTATAACATAAAAGCACCAGAAAAGCAAACAAATGTTTCCTTTCTTCCTTTAAGAAAAGGTTAATAATTCCATCGCTTTTGCTTCCTTGTTTTAACACGTATTCAGTGTTATAATCTCGTTAAAGGATGGTTTAAGACGATATCATAATAGGCCGTCCAAAGTGATAAGAATTCACAGAAAGCGAGGAGCGTATATGAAGAAAAAAAAGATTATTGCATTACTTACCAGTGCGATCTGTCTGGCGGCAGCTATCCCTGCATCCACAGTTTTCGCTGATGGGCAGAAGGTGCTCACACTGGGGGCTGATCTGGATCAGCAGCAGAAGACTGCGATCCTGAATTATTTCGGTGTAAATGGCCAGAATATCCAGACCCTTACCATTACAAATCAGGATGAGCGAGACCACCTTGGCTCTTACGTGCCCTTGGAGCAGATCGGTACAAGAACGTATAGCTGCGCACTTGTCTGCCCCACGAACGCAGGCGGTATCCAAGTAAAAACAGCGAACCTTACATGGGTCACCAGTAATATGATTGCCTCTACACTTTCTACATCAGGTGTCGTAAACTGTGATGTGATCGCAGCTGCACCATTTGAAGTGTCCGGTACAGGCGCCCTTACCGGTATTCTGATGGCTTATGAATCTGCTGTTGGAACTACTCTGGATGCAGAAAAGAAAGAGATCGCTACACAGGAGCTGATCACCACCACCACCATCGCTAATAACATCGGACAGGTCAATGCCACAGAGCTTGTCAATGACAGTAAGATGCAGGTGATCCAAGGCGATGTTGTAAGTGACAATGATATCGATATCATTATCAATGAAGTGGCACAGGAGGAGCAGGTCTCCCTAACAGATGAAGACCGGGAGCTTTTGAAAGACCTTCTGACACAGATTGCACAGCAGGATTATGATTACAATGAAATGAAAGAAACGCTGGAGCGTGTAGAAGCAAACATGGATGAACTTTCAGCAAAACAGGAAGCTGCACAGACAGGAGAGACAGAGAGCAGTGACGGCCCCGTTGCTGACCAGACGGAGACTCCGGAAACGGCAGCTGCTGACAGTATCTTAAACCAGACAAATGATGCGGCCCTTGGCGATTCTGTAGTTATTGATGCTACGGATCCTACTACCATCAATGATGCTCCTGCAGCAGAGCAGACGGAATCGTCATCTACCATCGATATTACTACATCAGATTCCTATGGAGATACGACTTCTGAGACTACGGCTGATGCTCCGTCAACTTCTGATACCATTGATATTTTGAATCCGGAAGGCGGAACTTCCACAGATATTATTACAGATGGAACTTCCACAGATGTTCCTGTTGATGGAAATGATGCTGTAGTCGTAGATGGTGGTACAGATGTTCCGGCTGAAACAGCTGCACCTGAAGAGACCGTTGCACCGATTACTTCCGCAGAGATGGCTTTCTCGCCCATCACTTCCGAGCGTACAGGATATGCTGTTTATGCTGCCGGACAAGATGAGCTTACTGTTTTCATCAATCGAAGCAATATTACAGCAGGCACAGGTATGCTGGCAGTGAATAATGCAGCAGACAGCTCTATCGTAGAAACGATCAACCTCAATGACACAGCAAAGGCTGCTATTTCTCCGATGACTGATGAAGAGCTTCTCGACCAGGGATGGACAGAGGGTACAAAAGCAGTTGTATACCTTTCTAATCCTTTGGGACAGTCTTCCACTTATTTTATTACATTAAGTGAAGATGCATTTATGACAGCTGACGGAACGGCTCATTCAGAAGCAGTGACAGATCCGTCCTTGTGGGATATCCAGACATCTGAATACGGATTTGCCCTTGATAAAACGCAAAATGCCGGTCTTGCATCAGGAACAACTGTTACAGGAAAAGTTCTGATGGATGGAACAGCTGCAGCAACTGCAGTGATTGAAAATGCAGATCCGTCCATGGTGACATTTGATGTTACTGAGTTTACTGCATCAGGTACTTGCAATGCTACCTTCTATGGATCAGGTAAGACTACATTCCAGATTTCCTTCTATGATGCGGAAGGGACACCACTGAACACCATCAATTACACAGCCGTTGTGAAATGATGTTGGTGTTAAATGATTCCATAAGATTGGTCCGTGCTTTGCACTCCCACAATCTCTAGCATCCTATTTATTTATAAAAAAAGGTGTAACCTCGACATGAAGTTACACCTTTATCTATTCCTTTAAGAAAAAGCAATACTTTCTAATACATCTGCCACATTTTCACATGTATGCTTGGCAATTTTAAAAAGTCCGGGCACTGCAGTGGACATAGCGTAGCTTTCCCCTGACATGGAAAGCATCTCCGCATCATTATAATTATCACCAAAGCTCATCACTTCATTAGGAGAGATTTTTAACACATCCAGTAAAGCCTGAAGGGCAGAACCTTTATGTATATGGCTTGGTACGAAATCAATCCAATGATCACAGGTGGAGACAACAAGCAATTCCTTTCCCCACGTCTTTTCAAAATCCTTTAAGCATTCCATAGTAGTATCGCCATGAACATATGCTGAGATTTTTATATATTCAGCACCTGTCTCAAAAATATTATCCGTTTCAATAGTGATGTTGTTTAAAACATTTTTTACATGCCATGCGAAGGAAGGATCCTTGGGCTGTATATAAACACCTTCAGGCGCAGATAACTGTATTTCACATTCTTCATGGGCCAGAATATCTTTCATAATTTCATTGCATAGATCATGGTCAAAAAGAGCTTTATAAATAATTTCACCATTATGGACCGCCATTGCACCATTCTCGCATATATAATCACATAGGGGTGCGACCGGACCAAGAAGTTTCCGGAGGCCATTATACTGGCGTCCGCTTGCAGCAACAAAACGGATATTTTTTTCGTTTAATCCTTTAATGATTGGTATCATTTTCTCCGGCAGAGTCTGGGCTCCATGCTTCAGAAGTGTCCCATCCATATCACTGGCAACTAGTTTTATCATTTCATTCTCCTGTCTATCATAAAAAATTCCATGTTGTGGGAGCTGCTTGCAGCGAAAAAACATGCAATCACTGTAACACTCACATCACATGTTTTTCGGATTTTGAGAGTGCAAAGCACGGAAAAATCCGAAGGCATCATGGGGTCAAATGCTTTTGACCCCAACATCATTGTTTTACAATATCATAATTTGTTTACATTCGCAACTTTCAATTTTATAAACTATGGAATCAAAGATTTTATACTTGCCGCATCTGTCAATGACATTTATGGCAACATGATGTTTCTGTATAATAAAATTTGGTAACATTAGTTAAGATTTATTTGCCGAAAGCCGGTAAACGTTACCGTGATCGGAATTTTAAATTTGTATCATAATATGGGGCAAAAGAATAAAGGAGGAACAAAAAATGAATAAGCTCGGAGCAATTGCTATTTCTGCAGCAGCAATACTTACATTTGGTATGTCCATAAGTGCATCAGCCAATGGATTAGAGGATTTTAATGATTATATGAATGCTGACGGTACCTATTCTTACTATTTTAACCAGGGGATTACCGTAACCATGCCAGAAGAATGGTATCAGAATACCTTTGTAAAAGCGGAAATAGGACAGGCAACATTTTACCACAAAGACAGTTATGAAAAGTATCAGGAATCAGGGATTGATGACGGAGGTAAGCTGTTTACTATTGCATATTCTGTTAATTCCAGTTTTAAAGATCTGGAGGAGATGACTTATATCGGATTTGATGAAGAAGAAATGGTGAATTATTATGTAACAAAGCCTACTGATTATCCGGCATATGCTTCCGATCCTGCTGTGAAAGCAGAGTACGATTCTCTTTGGAAAACTGCAGATGACGTGATCGGAAGCATTCGGATCCTTTCCGCAGAGACAACGGATACGGAGGATAGCGTTGCGGAAACTATGGATAATGCCATTATGTATGGTGACAGAATTCCATCATCTGACCTGTATTTGATTGCAGGAAACGACCAGTTTTCTTTTGAGTGTGTAAAGGATTGGTATGCATATAAGAAAGGAAGTGCAGTTGTTGTTCAAAAAACTGAGGAAGTGGCTGTTCCGCTTTATTCT
>JALFIB010000208.1 GCA_022776305.1 Lachnospiraceae bacterium | reverse complement strand
CCGGAATACATACGGGATGCAAGAACAACACCTGCAAGACCAGCCATCAAACCTGAATATGTATGTACGATAAATTTAACCTTTGCTGTGTTGATACCTGAGAAAGATGCTGCCATTGGGTTGCCGCCCACTGCATAAATGTGACGTCCAAGTTTTGTCTTATTCATGACAATGGCTGTGATAATCAATACAAACAGAAGGATCACAACCGGTGTGGGGAACGGGCCTACGTAACCTGCACCGATGAACTGCCATTCTTTTGTGACAACTCGTACCGGTGAACCGCCTGTATAAACGTAAGCCAGACCTTTTGCTATATTCATCGTTGCCAACGTTACGATGAAAGGCGGGATCGTTGTCTTGCAGATCACAAGACCGTTGAACATACCAACAATAACACCAATAAGGATACCTGCTACAATAGCTACTGCGATGGGCAGGTTATAACGGGATACGCATCCTGCGGCAACACATCCTGACAATGCAATGATGGAACCTACAGAAAGGTCGATACCGCCGAGGATGATAACCATTAACATACCACAAGCCAGATACAGGTTCGTGGAGTTCTGTCTCAGCACGTTAAATAAGTTCTTTGATGTTGGGAAGACTTCCCTTGTTCTTGGGAATACGGTCAGGAATACGCACAGTACAAGGAGCGCACCGATGATACCGATATTCTCTTTAAAATATGTTTTTACACCTTTTTGAAACCTTGCCATTTCATTTCCCTCCTAAAGTCAAGTAGATTTTCGCTCTTCCTTATACTGCTGCAAGCTGCATGATGTCTTCCTGTGTCACGCCTTCTGAATGATGGAAGCAGCCTCTGATTTTTCCTTCACGCATCACGTAAATCCTGTCGCTCATATTCAGAATTTCCGGGAGTTCTGAAGAGATCATGATGATTGCCATTCCTTGTTTTGCAAGCTCATTCATAATGGCATAAATCTCAGATTTTGCCCCTACATCCACACCACGTGTAGGCTCATCAAGGATCAGAACCTTCGGATTTGTAGCCAGCCATCTTCCGATCATAACCTTCTGCTGGTTTCCACCGGACAAGTTTCCGATCATCTGCTCCTGACTTGGCGTCTTTGTTGACATCATATCAATATAATCCTGTGTAATCTTCTCTTCTTTATCTAAATCAACACGGATTCCTTTGATGAAATCTTTCAATACCTGAATCGTAGAATTAAACTTTACACTCTGGACCTTATAAAGGCCTTCCTGTTTACGGTTCTCCGGTACAAGGGCGATTCCATATTTAACCGCGTCAATCGGGGAATGAATTTCAATCTTCTTTCCCTCCATATATATATCACCGGTGGAGTTCTTCGTCAGACCGAAAATACATTTCATAACCTCGCTTCGGCCTGCTCCTACCAATCCGGCAAAACCGATGATCTCGCCTTTATGCACTTCAAAAGAAGCGCCTCTGGCCATCTTTCCATCGGCAATGTTTTCACATTTAAGGACTACTTCATCGGAAGAACCAAAATCTCTGGTATAGTAATTGGTCAGCTCACGTCCAACCATCATTGCTACCAATTCATCCTTCGAAGTATCTTTTACCTCTTTCGTTCCTACATACGTACCGTCTCGCATGACTGTGACACGGTCGCAGATTTCTTCCAACTCACTCATCTTATGTGAGATGTAGATAATTCCGACACCTTTCTTCGTCAGTGTTCTCATTGTCTCAAATAGGAAACCAACTTCCTTATCAGAAATAGAGGATGTCGGTTCATCCATAACAAGGATCTTGGAATTAAACGAAATCGCTTTCACAATCTCAACCATCTGCTGCTGGGCGATGGTCAGATCTTTAATTAATGTTTCTGCATTTATATTCATCTGGTACTGGTCAAGCAGTGTCTGCGCCTCTTTGTTCATTGATTCTTTATTTACAAAACGGCCTTTTCCATGCTCTCTTCCCAAGAAAATATTCTCTGCAACTGTCATATACGGAACTAATACCAGCTCCTGATGGATAATTGCAATACCATTTGCCTGTGCATCCTTTACACCGCCTATCTCGACCTTTTTGCCTTCGATATATATTTCTCCTTCTTCTGCAATGTAAATACCACCGAGCACTTTGATCAGAGTTGACTTACCGGCACCGTTCTCACCGAGCAACGCGTGAATCTCACCGGCCTTAAGCTGAAGGCTGACATCCTGTAATGCCTTAACGCCCGGGAAGGATTTACAAATATGCTTCATTTCCAACAAATACTGTTCGCTCATTCTACCCTTTCACCTTCCTGTTCCACTATGTAAAAGTACCGGCTCCATAGGGAGCCGGCACTCCAAATCAGTCTATCGATTTATCTGATTTACAAACGATTACTGCCATCCATCAACGCCGTACTCATCAACGTTGTCTGCTGTGATCAGGAATGTTTCAACCGGATATCTATCTTCAACTTCTTCGCCTGCAAGAGATTTGTACATAACATCAACGATTGTCTCAGCGATTGTTACAGGAGACTGAGCGCCTGTACCTTCGATCAGGGAGTCACCAGAAGCCAGTTCAGCTTTGATGTCCGGAGAACCATCAACACCGTAGATCTTGCAATCTGTGATTCCTGCTGCGTTAGCTGCTGCAAGAGCACCAAGAGCTGTCGGGTCATTTCCACCAAAGATAGCAACTACATCGCCGTTTGCCTGAAGAAGGTCTTCTGCGATACCCATAGCTACTTCAAGGTTTCCTTTTGCATCCTGCTGAGCAACGATTTCAAAACCATGTCCATCGATTGCATCCAGGAATCCGTTTGTTCTGTCTACTACAGAGTTCATGGTCGGGGAGTCAAGTACGATGATCTTTCCTCCATCCGGGCATTTAGCAACAAGGTCTTCACCACAAACTTTACCAGCATTGTAGTTATCAGATCCTGCATAAGATACAAGGTAAGACATATCAGCTACTTCTGTATCGAATCCGTAGATCGGAATATCTTCTGCTTTCAGAGCATCCAGTGCAGGAAGGATACCTTCAGCTTCTGCCGGGTTCATCAGCATAGCATCGATTCCCTGAACGATAAGGTCCTCAACCTGTGTGATCTGAAGAGTAACATCATTTGCCGGGTCAACAGAAATCAGCTCATCACCCTGCTCCTCAACCAGTTCTCTTACTCTGTTCTCGATTGTTACGAAGAATGGATTTGTTCCATCCATACATGTGTAACCAATCTTCAGGCCTTCTGCTGATGCTGTCATGCCAGCCATTGATGCAGCAACTGTAGCTGCAAGTACAACACTTACTAATTTTTTGTTCATACCTAATTCCTCCTGTTTTGCAGGACTTTCCGATCTGTTCAAGGCTGAAAAATGGCCGGAACAATCTTAAGTCCTAAATAAGTTGTTAGGTACATAATAACTAAGTTTTTATCTTTTAACACCTGAAATTTGTAATAAATTTTATATGACATTTGTCATATTTCCCATACGCCAATACAGTATTAGTCATTTTCAACAATATGCCTTTTCATATTCTCTTAATTTCTGCTTTGCATCAGGGCTTAGATACTGCGGGACTTGTATTTGGACCGTCACGTACATATCCCCATGTTCGGCAGGATTTCTCATAGAAACAATCCCTTTTCCCTTCAGCCTGAGCTTAGTGCCGGACTGCGTCCCTTCTTTGATCTTACAGATGACACGTCCGTCCAAAGTCTGTACCGGGACTTCCCCTCCGAACACCGCAGTGGTAAACGGAACATTTACTGTCGTATATAAGTCCATGCCTTTTCTTTCAAATCCGGTTTTTCCCAGAACTTTTACTTTCAGCAGCAAGTCTCCCGGCTCTTGGCCGCCTATGCCCGGAGCTCCCTTGCCGCGCAGACGGACACTTTTCCCGTCGTCAATGCCTGCCGGAATATGGACCTGAAGGCACTGGATCTTTCCGTCTGTTCCCTGAAAACGGATCACTTTCTCGCAGCCAAGGGCAGCCTCCTCAAAGCTCACAGACACATCTGCCTGAAGATCTGCTCCCCTTTCACGGAAGCTTCTGTCTTCCTGCCTGCAGCCGTCAAATCTGCTGCTGTTTTTCTGACCGGGTCCGCCTTGGCTCCCCCATCCTCTTCCATAGCCCCCATTGCCGAAAAGGTCACCAAAAATGTCATCCATATTGTTTCCTTCAAAATGGAATTCACGGTAATTGCCATTCTGGCCGGAATGAGTCCCTTTCCCCGAGGACGCCTTGTAAAAGCCTGAACCACCGAATCCGCCAAAAGGGTTCCCATAGAACCCGGATCCACCAGTTCCCTCGAAAGGATCTCTGCCGAATCCGTAACCGCCTGCGCCTTCATAAGGATCTCTGCCGAATCCGTAACTGCCTGCGCCTTCATAAGGATTTCCGCCATCATCAAAAGCAGTATGGCCGAACCGGTCATACAGCTTTTTCTTTTCCGGGTCACTTAAAACATTGTATGCCTCTGTGATTTCTTTAAACCTTTCCGCTGCCTGCGCATTGCCGGAATTTGAGTCCGGATGATATTTTTTTGCAAGCTTTCGATAAGCCTTTTTTATCTCCGGCTGATCTGCATTTTTTCCTATACCAAGAACTTCATAGTAGTCTCGTTTCGCTGCCAATATCATCGCCTTCCTTCTGGATCATAGCAGAGACGAGATACGCTTCGCGTATCTCTCTCTGATCAGCGGTCGTCAAATGTCCATTCGTGCAAGCACGATGTCCATTTTCCTCGTCGCCATAACAAAAGCCCCGGGAGAAATCCCGGGGATGAAGCTTATCATTCAATGGTAACGTAATGTTTGTCTTCTACTTGTTTCTTAGGATCCTTTTTCGGAATCTGCAGTTTCAGGATACCGTCCTCAAACTTTGCACGGATCTCTTCCTGCGTAACTTTGTCACCAACATAAAAGCTTCTGCTCATATTGCCGGTATAACGCTCTCTTCTTACGTATTTGCCATTTTCGTTTTTCTGTTCGTTATTTACTTCTTTTAGTGCAGTGATGGTAAGATATCCATCTTTCAATTCTGCTTTTACATCTTCTTTCTTGAAGCCCGGCAGTTCAATGTCTACTTCATATTTATCGTCATGTTCCTTTACGTCGGTCCTCATAATGTGCTCACCACGTTTTCCATACATCTTTCCATCCAGCTCCGGGAAGGAAAAGTCCATCAAATCATTCCATAAATTCTCTCTAAAAATACTAGGCATCATCATAAGTCATGTCTCCTTTCACAAAATCCATTTTTTTCGGAAGCCGTCTGTTATATGACAGCTTTTTCTTGTTAAAACTTGGAAGTTGTGGCCATTTCAGGTCTTCTTCTTTGTTCTAGATGTAATATAACACTTGTTTTAGCACTCGTCAAGCCTGTTGGCTAACAATTTTTGTGAACATTTTGTGAACTCCATGTTGCATCCTCACGGAGTGTTTTTACGTTATAAGAAATCGCAAATTCCTATAACGCAAAAAATAACTCCCGCCTTTCATATGTTTTTGCGAAAAGCGAGAGTTATCTTTTTTATCCGAATCAAGTAGCGAAGCGGATTGCTAATATCCGTTTGGCTCTTTATCCTGAATTATATCTGCTATTGTTATTTATCGTCTTCCGTCTCGTAAGTCCTGTCGCTGATGATATATCTGGGCCTTGCTTTCGTCTCCAGATATATTTTTCCGATATATTCCCCGATCACCCCAAGGCATATCAGCTGTATGCCTCCTACAAAGCAGACAATGGCACAAGTACTTGCCCAGCCGGGAACTGTATTGCCAATAAAAAACGATACTACCGTCCATATGATCAAAAGGAAGCTTAGGATAGAGACTGCCACGCCAAGGCCGGAGATCATCCGGATCGGTTTAATACTGAGACTGGTGATACCATTCATGGCAAGTCCCATCATTTTCGAAAATGGGTAATGGCTTTCTCCCGCAATCCTCTCATGACGTTCGTAATACACCTGTGTACTCTTAAATCCCACTAATGGCACAAGGCCGCGCAGATAAATATTTACTTCCTTGAACTCTTCCAGTTCATCAAGGACACGGCTGGAAATCAAGCGGTAATCTGCGTGGTTATATACCACCTCAGCTCCCATCCAATTCAGCAATTTATAGAAAGCCTGAGCTGTAAACCGCTTCATAAACGTATCAGTATCCCGTTTGCTGCGCACACCATAAACCACTTCAAAGCCTTTCATATACTGCTCTACCATTTCATCCATGGCATTGATGTCATCCTGTCCGTCACAATCAATGGAAATCGTAATATCGCAGTGGGACTTGGATTCCATAAGACCGGCAAGGACGGCGTTTTGATGCCCCCGGTTACGGCTTTGGGAAATACCTATGTAATGCTCATCTTTCTTAGCCAGATCACAGATGATCTCCCACGTGGAATCCCTGCTTCCGTCATCCACAAACATGACGCGGCTTTCCTGGCAGATCTTGCCTTTTTGGATCAGCGATGATAGTTTTTCCAAAAAAAGCGGCGCCGTAACAGGAAGAACTGCTTCCTCGTTATAGCATGGAATTACGATGTATAAAACAGGTGTTTTTCTCATATTGATGCTCCTTCTGTACGCGTGTCTTTTGCCGCACGATCATATCGCAAGCACAAGAAGCAGGACATTGTCCAGTATCATATACTTTCCAATGCCTGCTCCTGTTCAAAGATTTACCATACCATTACTCTGGCTCTCTTTACAGTTTCTCAAAGTCAGCTGCACCATGTTTGCAGAGCGGGCAGATAAAGTCTTCCGGCAGTGTATCGCCTTCATAAATATATCCGCAGATCTTGCAGACGTATCCTGTCTTTTCAGTTGTGGGCTGCGGCTGCGGTTTAATATGATCAAAGTAGTACTGGTATGTCACACTTGGAACGTTAGACAATACAGCTGCTTCTGTTACCTCAGCAACAAACAGGGTATGTGTATCATACTCATGCTCTTCCACTACTTTGCCTGAGATCACTGCATTTGCATATTCCGGAACGTAGCGCAGTCCGTTGGCTGTGCGTACTTCTGCGCCGCCCTCTGCAAACTTGTCTGTGTCGCGTCCGCTCTGGAATCCGAACTGCTTGAACAGTTTGAACGGAGCTTCTGTAGTAAGGACAGAAACGTTGAAAACTCCTGTCTTCTTGATCATGTCATGGGTATAATTTGCTTTATTTACGGCAATAGCGATGCGCTTCTTCACATCCGTTACCTGCATCACGGTATTGATGATGCATCCATTGTCTTTTTCGCCATCTTTTGCAGTTAATACAAACAGGCCGTAGGACAGTTTGAACATAGCTGTCGGATCTACCTCTGCCACTGTACTGATCTCTTCCTTCTTCTCTGCCGTAGCTGCCTGCGGTTTTGCAGAATCCGGAATGGAACTTGCCAATGCGTCTGCCAAAGCATCTACATCTGAGAGCTGCTCCTTCTTCAAGGAAGATTTTACTGTCAATGTTTCATCGAGAATTGTCATATTTTTACATTTTGAAAGCAGGCCGCGCATCAGTGAACC
>JALFIB010000179.1 GCA_022776305.1 Lachnospiraceae bacterium | reverse complement strand
ATCGGCTCTATCATGGAGCTTTGCCAGGAACGCCGCGGTATTTACGGCGGTATGGAATACATCGAGGAGACTAGGGCTCTTCTGAAATATACACTGCCCTTAAATGAGATCATTTATGATTTCTTTGATGCCTTAAAATCTCGTTCTCGCGGATACGCTTCTTTCGACTATGAACTGAAAGGCTACCAGCGTTCTGAGCTTGTGAAGCTCGATATTTTAGTAAACAGGGAAGAAGTAGATGCCCTGTCTTTCATTGTCCATGCAGAGACTGCCTATGAACGGGGACGCAAAATGTGTGAAAAATTAAAAGAAGAGATCCCGCGACAGCTCTTTGAGATCCCGATTCAGGCTGCTATCGGCAGCAAGATCATTGCCCGGGAGACCGTAAAGGCGATGCGCAAGGATGTGCTTGCAAAATGCTACGGAGGCGATATTTCCCGTAAAAAGAAGCTTCTTGAAAAGCAAAAAGAAGGAAAGAAACGTATGCGCCAGATCGGAAACGTAGAGATCCCCCAGAAGGCATTTATGAGTGTCTTGAAGCTGGATGACAAATAAGAGAAGGCTCCATGAAGAGCAAAGAAAAGGCTGCATGAAAAGCAAAGAAAAAGCTGCATGAGAAGCGGCATAAAGAGCAAAGAAAAGGCTGCATGAAAAGCAGAATGATAAGTGGGAAAAATGAAAGAACTGGAACTGTACCTGCACATTCCATTTTGTGCAAAAAAATGTGCATACTGTGATTTTTTGTCTGCTCCGGCAGGGAGAAAAACACAAGAAGCTTATGTAGAGGCACTAAAAAGAGAGATCCATACATTCCCAGAGAAAGAAAAATACCGTGTTTCCACGGTATTTTTTGGTGGAGGGACACCTTCTATTCTGGAAGCGGGAAAGATAACTGAAATTATGGATCTGCTGCATCAGGAATTTTTATTCTTGCCGGATGCGGAAGTGACTATTGAGTGCAATCCGGGTACCGCCGGCTTACATAAGCTGGCTGAGTATCGGAAAGCCGGGATAAACAGGCTCAGCTTGGGGCTGCAGTCATCGAAAAACCAGGAACTGTCCTTATTGGGACGTATCCATACATGGGAAGATTTTCTTCAGACGTATGACGCAGCCCGCAAGGTTGGATTTGATAATATCAATGTAGACTTGATGTCTGCCCTGCCGGGACAAAGTGTACAGTCGTGGAGAGAGACATTGGAAGCGGTTTTGGCTCTTTGTCCCCAGCATATATCGGCTTACAGCCTGATCATAGAAGAAGGGACATCTTTTTACGAAACATACCATGAAGATGATGAAAGAAGAAGCAGAGGGGAAAATCCACGGTATCTTCCTTCCGAGGAAGAAGAGCGGGAAATGTACTGCATGACAGAAGAATTGCTGGCAGAAGCCGGAATGGAACGGTACGAAATATCAAATTATGCTCTTCCGGGTTTTGCGTGCCGCCACAACATAGGATATTGGAACGGCACCGAGTACGCCGGTTTTGGGCTGGGGGCTTCTTCCCTGCTGCAGCTTTCTAGACCGTATCAAAAAATCGAAAAGGGTATCCCAGAGCTGGAAGAAAAGAAAACATCCGGCCTCTATCGTGTTAAAAATCCTGATAGCATGGAAAAGTATCTAAAAGGAGATTTTTCAGAACGAGAATATGAATTGTTAACAAGGCAAAACCAAATGGAAGAATTTATGTTTCTGGGACTGCGTATGATAAAAGGAATCAGCGAAAAAGAATTTGAAACAAAATTTGGTATAAGAATTGATGAAGTGTATCAAAACGTGCTGAAACGCCAGCAGACACTGGGCTTTCTGGAAAGAAAAGAGGGAGGGATACGCCTGACTTCACGGGGACTGGATGTCAGCAATGCAGTGATGGCGGAATTTCTGCTGTAGTTAAAAATAATCCTAGGGTTGTCAGTAAATAAGCAACGTTCTTTCTCTTTTCGAGAAACTGCAATTTTATATAACCGTTGGTAATTCAGTTTGATAAGATCTACTAAGCTGTAAGTGTCGAATTCCCAATATTCTCAAAATTATCATATTACATTTAAATAGAAAATACGTCCAAGCGGTAAAAATGACACAAAAAGTACAATACAGAATACATAGATTGTGATATACTTTTATAGCTATTTGACAATAACGGATGGAAACAACATTTTAGTATAGAGTGTATTGTTTATAGTAGATGTCGCTAATAACCTTACAATATAAAGTGGAGATACAATGAAAAGTGAAATAAATAAAAAAAAGATTTTGATAATTGGAGCTGGTCCGGCTGGTTTGACTGCAGGCTGTGAACTTTTAAAGCAGACAGATAAGTTCGATGTTGTGATTCTGGAAGAAAGTAGGGAAATAGGAGGTATTTCTAAAACAATCTGCTGCAATGGCAATAGAATGGACATTGGAGGGCATAGGTTTTTTTCTAAAAATGAAGAAGTAATGAAATGGTGGAAAGATTTGCTTCCCATACAGGGCGCTCCTGCTTATGATGATTTGGTTTTAGGACGGTCGATAGAGCTAGAAGCAGGTGGATCGGATCCAGAAATAGAAGACTTAGTGTTATTAAAAAGGAGAAGGGTTTCAAGAATTTTTTATAAAGGACATTTTTATGATTACCCAGTTAAGATGAATATTGCTACGATTAAAAATATGGGTATTATTTCCACTTTGGGGGCAGGAATAAGTTATGTACGTGCTGCAATATTTCCGAGGCAAGAAAAGAGTCTGGAAGATTTTTACATCAATCGTTTTGGGAAAAAACTATATAGCATGTTTTTTGAAGGGTATACAGAAAAACTGTGGGGACGCCATCCAAGTGAAATTGCTCCTGACTGGGGAGCGCAGAGAGTAAAGGGCTTGTCTGTTTTGGCTGTCATTAAGGATATATTAGGGAAAACATTGAAGATAGAAAAACGACATGTGGAAACTTCTTTGATTGAATCATTTTATTATCCCAAATATGGCCCTGGCCAGCTGTGGGAAGAAGCGGCCAAAAGGTTCTGCCAGATGGGTGGGACAATCATGACAGGATGTACAGTGAGAAAAATCCAAATGGAGAATATGAAAATAACAGGTGTATCAGGTATTGTTGATGGTGCAGTATTTGACGAGAAGGCAGATGTGGTTTTTTCAAGTATGTCTCTTAAGGACCTTGTGAATGGAATGGATAAGGCACCTTCTTCGATAAAACAAATTGCAGAAGGGCTTCCGTACCGTGACTTTGTTACAGTAGGCTTATTAGTTAAAAAGCTTAAAATAAAAAATGAAACAATGATAAAAACATTAGGAGATATCATTCCGGATTGTTGGATATATGTTCAGAATAGTGATGTAAAATTGGGACGGATACAGATTTTTAATAACTGGTCTCCATATATGGTGAATTGTCCGAAAGATACTGTATGGATGGGATTGGAATATTTTTGTACAGAAAATGATGAATTGTGGAAGATGAGCGATTTGGAATGGGAAAAATTTGCTCAAAAGGAATTAATCAAAATCGGGGTATTGGAAAATGAAACGAATGTTCTGGATTCACATTGTGAAAGAGTAAAGAAAGCTTATCCGGCCTATTTCGATACATATCAAGACATTGCAGAATTAAAAAATTGGTTAAACCGAATTGATAATCTATACTGTATTGGCAGAAATGGGCAGCACAGGTATAATAATATGGATCATTCCATGATCACAGCGATGGAGGCAGTAAAACTATTTTTATCCGGGAAATCAGATAAATCTATAATATGGGATGTGAACACGGAAAGAGAATATCATGAGGAAGCGAAAGGTGGTCAGAAGTGATTTCGGTATTAATTGCAATTGGCATTGTTTGTATTGGGTTTTGGGGAATATTTTTTTTCCGCAGGCAGTATCCCGCCTATACAAAGTTTGAATTAACTGTCTTTTATCTAGTTACAAGAATAGGCCCTGCCGCCATGCTTCAAAATGGATTGGCATATGTATGGCGCAATATTTTGTTGGAATGTTTGATATTAGTGTTACTGGTATATTATGTTAAAAGGCAGAAGAGCAAAACGTTACACAATATGATATATGCTTTTTATTTTTTTCAGCCTTTTACCGGAGCATGTGTTCTTTCTGGCAAAATCGAAAGGATATGCTTGATTTTAATGATTCTTGCATTGCTTTGCTTATGTGACAGGATTATTCAGTTAAATAATGGATCTCTGATGCAGTTTTTACCGGAATATTTTCTGGCAGGAGTGGGAGGATATGGCTGGTTTTGGGCGACTGAAGTGTTGAATCAGCATTTGGCAGAAATTGTTCAGACAGAAGAAATTCCTGTATTGTATATTGTATCAATTCTTATGATGCTTGGTGCAGCAGCTGGTATCATCAGAAAAATAGTCGCGAAGCAAAATAGTAAAAAATGGAGAACGACGGATGTAACGGAGAAAATATACTGTGTATGTGATGGTGAATCGGGTGACAGGATGGCGGTCAGAGACATACTTCTAATGCTGGGGTTTACGCTGGTGTTTGCTGTAATTGTCTTGTTCCGTCTGGGAAGTATGCGAGTTCCAGAAACATATACAGATATAAAAGTTGGAGAAACCGGTGAGAATGAGATTATTCTGGGATTTGACGAGGAAGTGACGTTATCTAAAGTATATATTTATCTTGGATATACAGGAAAAAGAGTAATATCGTTTTCTAGTTTTGATAAACAGGGTGATGATTGGACAGTATTTGATAGTAAGCATTGTGTTGAAAGTGCATTTGCATGGAATGAAGTAGAGGTAAATCGTTCGTTGACAATGTTTGGCATGGTTTTAATTGAAGGAAATGCCAGAATCCATGAAATAATATGTCTGGATATGAATGGAAACAGGGTTTTGCCGAATAATGCCAGTTATTATAAAAACTTGTTTGATGAACAGGGATTGTTTCCGGATGTAAGAACATATTATGACCAAACTATGTTCGATGAGGTATATCATGCGAGAACTGCTTATGAGTTTTTGCACGAGTTACCGATTTATGAGAATACACATCCTCCGTTGGGTAAGACCCTGATTTCTTTGGGAATCCGTGCGTTCGGGATGAATCCATTCGGATGGAGAATTGTATGTGCTCTATTAGGAATATTGATGATTCCTGCCATATATTGTTTTTCACATAGGATGTTTGGTGGAACAGGTCCTGCCTGCTTTTCAACGATTCTCCTTGCAACTGCATTTATGAACTATGTCCTTGCCCGGATTGCGACAATAGATATTATAGTAGCATTTTTTATTATACTAATGTTTTTGTTTATGTATGGATTTACGAAAAGCTGCAGTCCGGAGGATAATTTCAAAGAACAGGCACTCTGGTTGTTTTTATGTGGCTGTTCTATGGCATTTGCTATTTCTACCAAGTGGACCGGTTTTTATGCTGTTCTTGGTATTGCAATTATATTTTTCCTTTGTTTATGGAATACAATTCATGGTATTCAGAACATAAAAATGCATAGTGCGTATTTGTATAAGCTTGGATTGGTATGTGTGATATGCTTTGTTTTTATTCCTGCAATTGTTTACTGTTTGTCTTATCTTCCTTTTATTAAAGTCTATTCAGATAAAGGATTGATTGAAACGGTCGTTGATAATGGTAAGCTAATGCTCGGGTATCATTCGAGCACTGTTTTTGAACATCCATACTCGTCAGAATGGTATGAATGGCTGATAGACCGAAAACCACTGTTGGATAGTTATACTGTCTTGAAGGATGGGCAGATCAGCACAATTGCAACTTTTGGGAATCCATTGCTTGTTTGGGGAGGTTTAGTGTGCTGGTTTCACCAGATCTATCTATGGAGATGTAAAAATTGTAAAAATGCGCAGTTTCTTTGTATAGCTGCGGCATCAGTTTTTATTCCCTGGTTGTTTATACATAGAACGGTATTTATTTATCAATTCTTTCCGTGTATGATCCTTATGATTTTAATGATTTCCAATTCAGTGTGCCATTTATGTAAAAAGAAATGGGTGATGATAGGAATATCGAGTTTGTCTATAGGCTTGTTTGTTCTGTTTTTCCCTGTCCTTTCTGGGAATGCGGTGGATGCAGAGTTTGTAAATATTGTATTAGAATGGTTACCTACATGGAAATTTGCGCTCAGGTGAGGAACAGAATATGAGAAAATGGTTACAGTCAGAACTGGCTCAAAATATTTCAATTACATTAGTGGTAGTATTGGCATATCTGTTTTGCAGATCATCAGGATTGTCCGTCCAGAAAGAACGGATACAAATGATTATGCTGGTAATCCTTACTATAGGATTTATTTATCTCATATGGAATAAACAAACTATCGAAAAAAACATTTGGCTTATAATTATTCTTGGAATGGTTTTGCGCATGGGATATATGCTCTATACCCCGTGTAATGTTCGAAGCCATGACCTGTGGGAAATTGACGTAAACGGTATGGGACATGCCGGATATTTGCTGAAGCTTCTCGAACGAGGAAGGTTACCTGAAAGTAATGCATTGCAATTATATCAGCAGCCATTCTATTATATGGTAGGAGCATTGGTTTCAAAAGGAATCAATGGGATTTTAGGATGCGGTGATTCATTTTATTTGGTAGATGCAGCAAAAACGGTTTCATGTGTGGCATCATGTATCAGTTTGGTCGGATGTAAAAGAATATGTGAAGAATGTAATGTCTATGATAAAGGGCAGAAGTCAGCAATTATGCTTGTGGCGTTTCTTCCGGCATTTTACCTAACAGGTGGGAGAGTTAATCCGGATGCTCTGGCAGGAATGTTTATGATATATGCTCTTCTATATACAATTCGTTGGATAAAAAAGCCGGATTGGGAAAATACAATTATTCTTGCACTGCTCTATGGTTGCGGAGTCATGACAAAGATTTCATGCGCTGTTATTGCACTTATTACTGCAATGGTCTTTTTCATAATTCTGGCAGGTAAGATCCGAGAAGGCAGGGGTTCGGAGATTCTTGGCAAATACATAGTATTCGGGCTGATCAGCCTGCCATTGGGGTTATGGTATGGAATAAGGAATCACATTAAGTTTGGACAACCCTTGACCTATGTCCTTCCACTTGATAAAACACTGAGTATTTACACAGGAGACCACTCATTGTTTCAGAGGTTTGCAGGAGTTGATTTTTTTAGCTTGTTTCGCAATCCATATGTGAGTTTGACAGAAGACTACAATGCACCGGTATATTATTTGAAATCCGCAATGTTCGGAGAATTTTCCTATGATGTTTCTGGATGGATACCTGTGTTGCTTTTATTTTGCGCAGCAATATTATCGGTCTGGGTAGTTATAGCTTGCTTTTGGCAGGCTAATAAGAACAGGAGTGACCGGTTTGGAAATTTAATGCTGGTTTCTGCAATTGTTTTTTATTGCAGTATTCTATGGTTTTACTGCAAATATCCATTTGCCTGCAGCATGGATTTTAGATATATGATTTTTATGGTTTTACCATTAAGTGTATTATTTGGAAAATACAGAGAGAAATGCAGTGAAAATGGGATGTGGATCGACCTTGCATTGTGGGGATTTATGCTTGGATCTTGTTTGCATTATTGTACAATTTAAAGTTGACAAGTAAAAATGAAGTTGATAAACTAAAACAAAGTTTATTTATTTGGGAGGTAAGAGATGAAGATGCGTAAACATAAAGTTAGGAACATGCTTTTCTGTGGATTTCTTATATCTACATTGCTTGTTGAAAGTGTGAGTGCTTCAGGTACAGCATATCCTGTGATAAGTGGAAATGGAAGTAGTTATGTGATAGGGTCGGGGAAGGGATATTCTTTATCAATTTCTGCACCGGTGAATCATTTTATTGAAATTTCTATTGATCAGAAAGTGCTTACAACGAATGATTATTCGATTACTGGAATTGGGAGTGACGAGGCACCGGCGACCAGCGAGGCACCGATGACCAGCGAGGCTCCGACGACCACAGAAGTGCCAGAGACAACGGAAGCACCGGGAACAACGGAAGCACCTTACACAACGGAAGCGCCTTACACAACGGAAGCACCTTACACAACGGAAGTGCCTTACACAACGGGCGCACCTTACACAACGGAAGTGCCTGACACAACGGAAGCACCTTACACAACGGAAGCGCCTGGTACAACGGAAGTGCCTGATACAACGGAAGCACCAGAGTCTTGGCCGCCCAGTGAGGAACCGACAAATACCCTTCCACCAGTCGAGTCCAGCTTGAAAACCAATGTATTTTCCGTTTTTGAGCCGTTGGTAGTTCAAGCAGCTGCCGAGGTCGAAACAAATATTACAGTATATAGTTCCTATATGGACCAGCTTTCTGTAGGAGAACATAACGTAACAGTTTCCTTTAAGACAGGCAGTGCAAGCGCAGTTGTCTATGTTGAGGAATCGGAAAAGGATGAAGAATTGACAGCGGAAGAGAAAACTGATACAAAAGGAGACACGACTGTTGCAACTGTTAATTCTACGAATAATAACAATACGTCAGGAAATAGTACAGGAACCCCAACAGCAGCTCAGACAGGGGATTCTACCCCGATTGTATTTTACGGTATTATGATGATACTGAGTTTTGCAATGGTTTGGTTTTTAGGAAGAAAGGTTCGACAAAATAGTTAAGATTTGAGGCGAGGATAAAGGCGAGGAAACCTTTTAGAAAATGGAATTTGTTATGATAATAAAATAAGGGTTAATGGTAAAAACGAATTTATCCTTAAAGTTTAAGAATGGGAGTACCTCATGAAATTCAAGGTTATTCAGTATATTGAATTTCCATGAGATAATCCCATTCTTTTGTTTTTCCATTTATTATGATGCTTAAATACCCTTTTTGAGATAAAGCGATTAAAAATCAGAAATTGACTGATACCTATTTTTTCGCAACTTCTTTTGAAGCGAATTCATGGATCGCACGGTAGTCATCCCCTGAATAATGGATGCCGTCGATGGTAACTGTCTCATTTGCCATGAGGAATGTAAAACTGTCAATGTAAGTATCGGGAAAAGCTTCCTTTAAGTGATTGTTAAAATCAGAAATCTCTTCATTAGTGATATTCCCACACTGGGTAGGCTCAATGGGGTTCACAGACAGGAAATAAAAATCTGTGTCCGGGTATTCTTTGACCAGTGATTTGTACAGTGTGAGGTAATTCTCCATATTATCATAGTCATTCACGCCGAAATTAAAAACAATGGGAGCTTCCGGATAAGCCTCGATGGCATCCTCCACCTGAGGCAGGCCTGTTTCCGAAAGCCAGTCATATCCTTCTCCGGATGCACCGATATACAGATCGTCATTCTGTACGGCATCCCGCATCCCCAGTGTTCTGGAATCTCCTACCCAGATGATGAACTGGTCGCTGGAAGCAAGGGCTGCTTCTGCCTCAGCC
>JALFIB010000164.1 GCA_022776305.1 Lachnospiraceae bacterium | reverse complement strand
CCTCCGGACTGCGGGCCAGAATGACCTGAAAGGTTTCCGGGTTACAAAACTCTGCCATCACCTGCCGGCAGACACCGCAGGGAGCACAGTAATCCCCCTCCCGTCCCGGATAATTGCCCACAATGGCAATCCTTGAAAATGAGCGTACTCCCTCCGATACTGCCTTGAAAAAGGCAGTACGCTCTGCACAGTTTGTGGGGGAATAGGCCGCATTTTCTATATTACATCCTAAAAAGATCCTGCCGTTATCTGCCTCAAGGGCAGCGCCCGTCGCAAATCCCGAATACGGCGAATAGGAACGGGACTGCGCCTCATAGGCGAACCGGATCAATTCCTTCACAGGCATTCCTTGTTCCATTTCGTAATCCCTTCTTCCATCAGCACTTCACTTCATCGCTTCCATCAACACTTTACTTCATCCCAAAAGCTTTCACCGTCCAGTGTTTCTTTTATTCCGAACATATCCAAAACTGTGGCTGCAATATCGGCAAAGCTGTTCCTTGTGCCGACGGAGACGCCCTGACGGACATGTTTTCCGTAAAGCAGCATAGGTGTATGCTCTCTTGAATGGTCTGTACCCGGGAATCCCGGATCGCATCCATGGTCTGCAGTGATCAGGACCACATCGTCATCTTTCAGTTTGCCCATCATCTCACCTAACTGCCGGTCAAACAGCGTGGCTGCCGCCGCATATCCGTCAATATCGTTGCGGTGGCCGTATACCATGTCAAAATCCACCAGATTCACGAAACAAAGGCCGGTAAAATCTTCTTCCATCCATGCTATGGTCTTCTCCATGCCATCTTCATTATTCTGGATGGAGGTGGTACGGGCGATCCCCTGCCCTGCAAAAATATCATAGATCTTCCCTACTCCATAAGTGTCAAATCCATGCTCCTGCAAACTTACCAACATGGTCTTTTTGGGCGGAAGGAGGGAAAAATCATGTCTGCGCCTGGTTCTTTCAAAATTTGGTGCCTGACCGATAAAAGGCCTTGCGATCACCCTTCCCACCGCGTGCTCACCGCAGAGAATCTTTCGGGCGATCCTACAGTATTCATACAGCTGCTCCACCGGAACGACCTCCTCATGAGCTGCAATCTGGAAGACGCTGTCTGCAGAAGTATAAACAATGAGATCCCCTGTTTTTATGTGCTCTTCTCCGTAATCCCGGATCACTTCCGTACCGGAATAAGGTTTGTTGCAAAGCACGCCTCTTCCTGTCTGTTCCCGGAATGGCTTTAAAACCTCCTCCGGAAAACCCTCTGGATATACCGGCATGGGCTTTGGTGAGACCACTCCGGCGATCTCCCAATGTCCGATGGTGGTGTCTTTTCCCATGGAAGCTTCCCGCATACGTCCGTAGCTGCCAATGGGCTGCTGTACCCCTTCGCGGCAAGTGACTCCGTCAATGTTGAACAATCCCATTTTTTCCATATTGGGCGTGCTGTATTTTGATGACTTCACAATAGAAGCCAGCGTATTCGCTCCTTCATCCCCAAATTTTCCTGCATCCGGCAGGCTGCCGATACCATAACTATCCAATACGATCAAAAAAACACGTTTTACACTCATTTTGCCTCCTTGATGGCTGCATGTTCCATCATTTTTAAGCAATTTCTAATGCTATTTTTACCATATCGCTAAAGCTTGACTGACGTTCCTCGGAAGTAGTCACTTCACCTGTCACAAGGCTGTCCGAGATGGTACAGATCGCAAGGGCATTCTTCCCGCACCGCGCTGCATTCATATAAAGAGCTGCCGCTTCCATTTCAACAGCCAGCACGCCCATCTTCTGCCATGCTGCGGTAGCCTGTGCATTATCATTATAAAAAACATCAGAGGAGAGCAGGTTGCCCACCTTATAATCCACATTTCCCATAGCTTCCACCGCCGCTACTGCTTTGGAAAGCAGTTCAAAGGAAGCGATCGGGGCAAAAGTACCCGAAAGCTGATACTGCGCTGCAAATCGTGAATCCGTACATGCGCCCATGCCAAGGACAACATCACGGATCTTCAGATCTGCATGCATGGCTCCGGCTGTACCGATCCGGATAATATTATCCACATCATAAAAATGGAACAGTTCATAAGAATAGATCCCGATGGAGGGCATTCCCATGCCACTTGCCATGACCGATACTCTTTTTCCCTTATACATCCCGGTATAACCCTGTACGCCACGTACATTATTTACTAATGTGGCATCTTCTAAAAATGTCTCTGCAATATATTTCGCCCGGAGCGGATCCCCCGGCATTAACACAGTCTTTGCAAAATCCCCTGCTTTTGCCGCGATATGCGGTGTTGGTGTCTGACTCATATGCATTCTCCTTTCGCAATTCACTTATTTTATTTGCTGCCCAACAAATGAGCTTTCCTTCCATTTGTGCCTATTTGTTTCTTGGCTTATTTTATATTTTACTACAGTTGCCAGATAAAAGAAACCAATTTTTTGTTTCAAAACAAGCCCTTCCTGCTCTATCTGTCAATATTTAACCTTTCTACCCCTTTTATTCTATGTGCATATCCGACAATTATTCTTTTATTCCCTATTTGTTTTATGTTGTTTTTACTAATTATTTATGATTCGTTCATATTTTGTTCATAATCTAGTGTTATATTATAATCAGTTCTTGAGAGGTATTCTCAAATCTAATTTGATAAATTTTTTCATAATAGCCTCCGGTGTACCAGACGCCGGGGGCACTCCTCATTTATAGGGTAATGTTTACCCTTCCTGAAGCACTTGGATCTCAAGATAATCAAAATCAATCTCTTCAATAAAGCTGTCCTGATAAAACCTTGCCTTGCTGTGCCTCTTAAATTCGGATACTGTCATATCCAGCCATATGGGCTTTCCAAGGTCAAATTCCCGGCAGATCTCTTCCAATCCCCGAAATATCTTATGTGTTCTGGTATCATCACTTTCCTCTTCATAAACGGTGTCACACACCATATGGCTGTCTTTCCATATCTTTCCCCACAACCGAAACATTTTTTTCCTCCTATTGTCTAGACAGACATCATTTTAATTCAAATATCCATACACCATGGCGGATATGGACGCTATTCTGAAAATGGCTTCATCTTTGCTGTTCCAATCACTGGAGAGAACCACCAGAATATAATCACACGCTTCCCCGTAGATAATGGCTGCATCGTTCTCCGTCGTATCCATTTCCCCTGTTTTATTTCCGCAAAGGACCCCTTCCGGCAGTCCGGCCGGTATTTTATAACGGGTGTGCTGGTTCAGCAACAGTCCTTCCATCTCATTGCTCACCTTCCTGGTCACCCAGGTCCTGTGGTAAATATCCTCCAACAGCTTTCCGCAATCTTTCGCGGAAACCTGATTAAAACGGCTGCTGTCCATCACAGTAGAGGAATTATTAAAGCCATTGTACTCTACTGTCATATCGCTGAATCCGTATTCCCGTATAAATTCGTCTACCTTTTCAATTCCCCGCTCATAGCTGGATTCTCCCAGTAAATACAGCAGCTGGTTGGAAGCCTCATTATCACTGGCGGTGATCATATCATCCAGAAGTGACATGGTCTCTTCTGTGCGTTCCAGACTTCCATCATCAAAAGCCGTGTATACGGTTCCCATAATAAACAGTTTCATCACGCTGGCAGATTTCATAGGCTGGTCATTGATCACAATGCTCTCATCTGTACTTAGGTTTTTTACATAGACAGACCATTCTCCATCATACTGTTCGATCCGATCCTCGATCATTTTCTCCAGTACCGATATGCTCTCTAAAGGAAGGCCTCCCATGATCTTATCATAATCCTTTTCCGGGATCTCTTCTTTCCGGCCCCTTGCCCAGCGGCAAAGCAGTTCCTGCTGCCTTGCTATCGTCATGGAATCTTTTAATTCGTAAACCTTAGGGAGTACCTCATTGGCTCCCTCTTCCAAACCTTCTTCTTTTTCTGATATTTTTAAGCTGGTTTCCTTCTTCGTTTCTTTCTCAGAAACTACTTTGTCTTCTGCTTCTTTCCCTGAAACTGTCTCTTCTTCTGTTCCTTTTCCGTTGGCTGCTCCAGCTTCTGTTTTATTTCCAGAAACTGCCTCTTCTTCTGTTCCTTTTCCGGTGGCTGCCTCAGTTTCCGTCTCTTTTCCGGACACTTTTTCATCTTCTGTCTTCGTATTGAGAGGTATCCCCTGCTGCGTTTCATCTTCCAAGCTTTCTGAGAGCCCTTCTCTTTCCAAGGATTCCCATGTTTCACTTTCTGTTGCTGCGTCCCTTTCCTCATTGGGGCTATTTACATTCCTTCCCAAAACAGCTTTCGTATCTTCTATGATCTGAGGTCCGCACAAAACAGCAAAAACACAGACAAATACAACCGTCAGAAGGATCTCCGCCGCGTTTTTCCCCCATTTTTCCTCTATTTTATCCAGTATTTTTTTCATGATTTCCTCTTATTCTTATGCTTGTTTTTCGATTAACGATACCATGATAACATAAAAACTCCCACCGGACACTCCTTTTTTCGTTTTTTTCATTCTTCCTTTTTCTGCCTCCCTGTGATACCATAAGCCAAGGTCCAAATGGACATAAAAAATGTGTGGGCGAAAAGGAGGGCTTTTTATGAGTGGAAAGAAGACAGGGCTCATTCACATTTACTGCGGAGACGGAAAAGGAAAGACAACGACCGGTATGGGGCTTTGTGCCCGGGCGGCCGGTTACGGGTACCGTGTGCTAATCTACCAATTTATGAAGGATAATTCCACCAGCGAGCGCAATGTCCTTTCTCTTTCTGAAAATATTACTATCGTTGACGGTCTTGCACAGGAAAAATTCAGTTTTCAAATGACACCTGAAGAAAAAGCTGCGCACAAAGAATTCTACGAATCACAGCTGCGCTTGATAACAAAAAAAGCAGAAGAAGAACAGTTCGATGTGCTTTTCCTCGATGAAGCCGTTTACGCAATAAGAGCCGGATTGCTGGATGAATCCCTGATCCTTGAGTTCCTGAAAAACAAACCGCCCCATCTTGAAGTTATCCTGACAGGGCAAGGTCCCAGTAAGGCTCTCATAGATGCTGCGGATTACGTATCGGAGATCAAGAAGGTGAAACATCCATTCGACCATGGAATGAGTGCAAGAAAAGGGATTGAGCGTTAAAGCCCAATCCCCTCTTTATGTCCTCAGGTTAAATAACTCCAGACACCGGTTCTTTTTCCCAAATATGTAGTTGTATTCCAGAATATTATATTCATTAATCTTTTCGAAATAGGGAGATTCTTTATCATCCAATTCGTAAAATTCCCCATCTTTCGTCCAGTATCCCCCTGCTGCCAATACAGGGATCTTCTGGCTTAAATCATAAAGGTATTTCTGGTATCCTGTCATGGGAAGGTCTAATTTTTCCGCCAAAATACTGTATAAATAGTTTAAGCTGGTCTTCTCAATAACCTCTTCCTCGATGTCATAATTTGCCCAGGCAATAAAGGGGATCTTATATTTTTCCATCCGCTCTTCTGCAGAAAGCTCCTCTTCATCCCCGATGAGATATTCATACGTTTGATCACCTATGTTCGGCTGATGGTCCCCAAACATAATGATCACCACCGGATCCTCTTTTGCAGAAAAATAAGTTACCAGATTCTGAAAGGCATCATCAGAAGCTTTCACCAGATTGGCGTACTGCTGGGCCTTCATCTCATCAACTCCCGGTGTCAGCACTTTAATATCATCACTTAAATTTGTGGTATTTTGTGATGTATAGCCTCCGTGGTTCTGTATGGTCACATTGTAGCTGAACAGCGGCTGTCCCGTCTCAAGGTTTTCTTCATATTCCCGAATGATCCTGTTCACCAGCGACTGGTCAGAGATATACCTTCGAATATAGCTGGCCGCGATAAAATCCAGCCTGCTGTAGTACTCGTCAAAACCAATCTGCGGATATACGATATTCCTCCTGTAATTCGTGCCCCGATAAGGATGGGCGGCAAGAGTTCGATAACCCATGTCTTTCAGCTCCGAGGCCAGCGAAGGCATATTGCCGCGCACAAATAAGTTAAAACCTACGGATGTCTCCGGGAGGAATCCCATAGTATTTCCCGTCAGGAATTCATATTCCGAATTGGGCGTATTTGCCCCGAATATGGAAGCATACGCTGTACCCTTGATGGTATTTTCCGTCAAGCTATGGATAAAAGGCATATAATCCTCTGAAAATTCCAATTTGTTTCCGATATCCTCATAATCTGCCAAAGACTCATTCATGATCACGATAATGTTGGGAGTCTGTGCCGTATCACCATTTCCTGTCCCTATGTAATCCTCCGCAATCTCCTGTACACGTGCGGAAGAATATCCTTCCGGCTTATCCACCGCAAGATAAAAACAAGTGCAAAGTGTGGTAAACA
>JALFIB010000159.1 GCA_022776305.1 Lachnospiraceae bacterium | reverse complement strand
GCTCTGTATTACAGATAAAATACCTCAACTTGCAGGAAAGGTTATTGCAGTTCGTTCTGATATAGTTGTGTATCAGACGTCTTTCGGAGAGTCTCGGCTGCTCGGAATCAAAGGAAAGGATACATTTTATGCCTGTTATCATGAAATATCAGAGGAGCAGGCAGAAGTACTTCTTTCCATGCATGAAATCAGCGGCTTGCATATTGATCCCGTGTTCTCTTCAATGTTTGCTTTGGAACGGCACATGATAAAGCGAGACAGCCTGATCCTGCATTGTGCTTATATGGTATATCAGGGAAAAGCCATCCTGTTTTCCGCCCCTTCCGGAACCGGAAAATCCACACAGGCAGGGTTGTGGGAGCGATACAGGGGCAGCAGAACTGTCAATGGAGACCGTGCACTTTTAAGAAAAATAAGTGGCAGATGGTCAGCCTGTGGCTGGCCTGTCTGTGGTTCGTCAGACATCTGTGAATTGGGAGATACACCTCTTCAGGCGGTTGTGATGCTGAGACAGGGAGACTCCAATCACATAGAACAGTTATCCCCCATTCAGGCATTTACACAGCTCTATGCGCAGATCACGATCAACCAGTGGAATCGTGCGTTTGTGCAGCATGTAATGGAACTTATCGAAAATCTGATCAGTCAGGTTCCGGTTTATCAGCTTACCTGTGATATGACGGAGGATGCCGTCAACTGTCTGGAACATACACTCTTCCCGGAATCAAATACTGTAGAGGATGGTCTGACTCATGAAAGGTAAAGATCTGACCGGACTTCGAATCGGAAAACTAACGGTTGTTTCTCCTACAGAGGAACGTATCCGTAATGCGATTGTCTGGCGTTGCCGTTGCGACTGTGGAAACGAAATTCTGGTGGAAAGCCGTCGTTTAAAACCAGGGATCATTTACAGCTGTGGATGTGAAAAACCAACAGAAGAAATTGGAAAAGACCTGACCGGACTGCATTTTGGGAAACTGACAGTCCTCAGAAAATCAGGGAAGAAGGCAAAGGACGGCAATCCCCTGTGGCTGTGCCAGTGTGATTGCGGAAATACCATAGAAACCACAAAACGGCGGCTGATTACAGGGAATACCAGCAGTTGTGGTTGTGGGAGAAAGCCTCCGCTGAAAGCATGGATCGGGAAACGGTTCGGAAAGCTGACCGTTCTTTCTTATGTTCGGAAAGAAAACGGATTTCATATCTGGCACTGTAAATGTGACTGCGGGAATTTTGTAGATGTAAGGCAGTCCAATCTTCAGAACGGATGGACAACAAGCTGTGGATGCCAGCGTGAACCGGCAAAAAATCTCCACTATGTAGACGGAACCTGTGTGGAAAGCCTTCGTTCGGACGTCATGTATAAGACGAATACCAGTGGTGTCCGGGGAGTTTATTACAGCAAGCAGAGGAATAAGTGGATCGCCCAAATTATGTTTAAAAGGAAATGCTATAATCTTGGCGGGTATGATACCCTGGAGGAAGCAGCACAGGTTCGTAAAATTGCTGAGGATAAATTATTCGGAGATTTTCTGGAATGGTACAGACAGGAGCAGGAAAAGAAGAAGGTATCCAATAAGAAAAAAGAACAGACATAACTTTTCATTACTATAACAGTAGTGAAGAGTTATTTTTTTGATATTAAAATATTGGTCTTATTAAGAGGACAACGATTCATGTGATTAGGTTTTTATTATTTTGGTCTTCTATAATAATCCGCATTTTTATGCATGTGGGAGATGATGTAAATTATTATGGTCTATATATAGTGACCAATTTTCATAAGTATATGAAATAATTATGGTCGACATATAATGACCATTATTTCATGTACATGTAAAATGATCTGGAATGAATATGGTCTATATATAATGACCAAATTGAATATTCCGGATGAGGTTCCATCGGCTGTCCGATGATATGGAAATCACTTTTTAGATTCACTTTTATGCATACCGAATCATAATTTCTATGAGAATATTAGTAAAGGATACTATGCACCGCAGATGCGGCAAGACCTTGACCCTATAGAAATGGATAAGTAATCAAGCACTAAACAGGCGTTTTCCAAATTTCCGGATTTGCGATTTTGAGCCGCAAGAATATTCACAAATTTTCCTACATAAATCGAATATCTGGGAATGATTTTCCTGACATTCATTCTGAGGACATTTGCCATCAGCATTTCATCAATAATACTCAGCAGGATACTCCCACTTCAAGCACACAGTGCTAAGTGGCGAGAGGAATGCGGGTACGGATCACCGTTGCCTGCTCATCCTGCAGCCCCCTTTCTTATACTCTGTGTCAATGTTATCCATCCGCCAGGACGGCAGATAACCTTTACTTTCTGTATTGCCACAGACTTCTGTTTTCCGTCAGCTTTGAACGTTACGCGCATAGAACATTTTCTGACATATATGGAAAAGAAGAATATCTGAGAAAGGAACAGCAAAATGTCAGATGATAATAATGAAATGGAAAAATTACCAGTTCTGAATTTCGATAGACAGTACATGAGCAATACAAAAATCAGCCGAATCCTATCGACAAAGCAGATCCAGATTGAGGAAATGGTTTCTGAGTTAAAAATCCCTATCAATGACAAGATTATTAATCTGGTTGATATCTGGCGAGACAAGAACATCACTTTATCCTGCGATAACATTACACAGTTTGACATGGCAGTCATGGATGCAGCGTACACGATCATGTGTGCAGGGCAGATGATACTAACTGCAGAATGGATTGCAAAAGTTTTGTCTGGCAACCTGGACCAGAAAGTTACCCCGTTAAAGATCGCGGCAATTCGAAAAAGTATCGATAAACTTCGTTCCATTCACATTAAGATTGACTGTAAGGACGAACTTAATTTTAGAAGAGACACCAAAGGAAAAGTTAAAAAATTTGTTTATGAATCTTATCTGCTTCCTCTTGACAAAATAGATGCTAAATATGAAGCAAATGGAAAAGAAATCATTGCGTATCCGGTGCTGAGCAAACCAGCGTTGTACCGCTATGCTGAAATTGTGCATCAGATCGTAGATGTCCCTGCCAGCTTACTGGATACGCATCAGGAATTCCGCGATACCGATGAAGCAATTCTGATCAAAAGATATGTGATCAAAAGAGTCGCTCAGATTGTCAGAAAGAATAATCTGTCCAGTAATAAGATCTCATTCATCTGGTATGACAAGGATGTTGAGGAAGAACGCGGGATTTTCCCAGAACTTGGATATATTCCAAATAATACGGATGTATGGAGAGACAAAAAACGAAAAATCAACAAAATTGTGAAGATGACGCTGCAGTCACTGAAGGAAAAGGGGGCTATTGATGATTTTGAAGAGTATCGAAAAAACGGGACAAACAATCCAGCATCGCCAATCATGGGATATAAAATATTTTGTCAGAAACATGATTGGTAGGGAAAAAGTGCTCACACGCTAAGGAAAAAATGCTCACACGCTAGGGAAAAAACACTCACACGTTAAGATGTAAAAAAGTGCAAAAACCACTGATTTCATAGATGTTTTTGAAAATCAAGATTTTAGAGCGTAAGTAACTGTAAGTTACTGTAAGTTACTTGTACCGGTTCCAGGCGAGGAGTTGATACTCAATCCTCGCTGTAACCAGAATAAGGCATTCTGTGATACTCCTTGAAAAAGAACACCAAAAGATTTTATGCAGTGGCTAAAAACAGGGAATCAGAAGTGTCTTAAGTGTTTATTCTAAAGTGCACAGAATAAGCACGATCAAAGTATTTTTTTTATAAACACCGTTCCGGAGTGCCGTTACCGGCATCCGGCTATTACAACATGAACCCTGTTGCATAAAGGATAGAAAGAATGATTTAGGGAAGGAGGATAACATAAGTATGGAGAAGCGTTCGCCGTCAATCGACGTAAAGCCGATGAAAAACTATAAATCAAATTTTGAAGCACACTGCAAGGAGCACAGACAAAGGATCAGTACAGGAGTTTTAGCCTTAGACAAGATATTGAATGGAGGACTTGCAAATGAGTTGTACATTATGGGTGCTGAGACCAGCACTGGTAAATCAGCTTTCATGATGTCGATTGCTCAAAACATAGCCGAATCCGGAATCGACGTTTTGTATTTTGCATTGGAGATGGGGAGAGAGGAGTTTGTAATCAGAGGTATGTCTGCAATCTCTTTTGAACATCACCGGAACAATGAGATAGAACAGCAGATGACGACTTCTGATATTCTGTACTGGACTTACGACGAAACAGCACAGAAGTTTTCGAAAACGCCGTATTCAGTATATGAAAGATATGCAGACGAATATTTTCAGAGATTTGGTGAGCACTTGTATATTATCGAAGGAGGGACTCTCGGATTAGCTGTTAAGGAAATTGCTGAAATTGCCATATCGCATAAGAAACAAGATCACGACAGACTGGTGGTGGTTTTTATTGATTACTTGCAGATCATTAAAGCCGATCCTACAGACCGTGCTCAGTCCGATCGTAAAACGAAAACAGATGTGGCAGTTACCACATTGAAGACCCTTGCTGCGCAGGTTGGTATGCCTGTAGTGGTGATCAGCAGCATAGGGCGGAGCAATTATAATGGCAGGATTTCCACGTCGTCGTTTAAAGAATCTGGAGATACAGAATACACCGGCGGTGTCTTGCTCGGATGGAACTGGAGTGGTGTAACAGATCAAGATAACAAATTGCTTAGGGAATCAGAGAAAAAAGCCTGCAAGGAAAGAGGATTTCGTCAGATGACTTTGGATATTCTGAAGTATCGAAACTCAGAGAGAGACAATTCGGTTCATCTGAAATATTATCCGGCATATAATTTCTTTGAGGAAGATGATGGGAGCTGGTCCGTGAAGAATGAAAGTCAGGTTCCGCTTTCCGAAGGGAAAAAGACCTACGATTTTACAAAAAAGAAACTGTCATAGAAAATGAAAAAATAGACGTAAACAGCAGCTTGGGAGAAATTACTAGGCTGCTCTTTTTCTTATCAGTCAGAATATTTTCCTTTCTCAATTTGAAAAAACCTTATATTTCCTAAGCTTATCGGTATTTTCCTTTATGAGCTATATGGAAAAATAAGGTTTTTCTTTTTTGCTACATATATTTAGAGACAAATATATCCCTAAAAACAGGGACAAAGATGAAAGGAGTTTTGCTTATGACAGATGAAGAACTGAATAAGTGGGCGAAAGATCTGTGCGAAAAACTGGATCTGCCGCCTTGTGAAACAAGAGTGCATATTAACCTGGATGCAGACCTAGGCCTGATGGGTGAAGATGGATGTATTGTTACCTACGAGGTGGGGAATCCAGGGCGATATTGTATCTCAATCAATAAAGCGATTATGGATGACAAAGTGAGTGTATTTAACGCACTGTACCGACAGGTCATGTGCTACCGGGGACTCTTGGAGTCCGACAGAAAGAAGAAGGGGGAATGAGAGTTTGAGAAAATACCATCCAAATGACGTGATCCAGATGATCAGGGCGGGGAAAGGCCCGGGAACTCCGGAAGAGTGGTGTGACGTGCTCAGAACACTTAAATTCATGCCTTCCTACATGATCATCGAAGAAGATATAAAAAAAGTTGCCATCGACAGCGAAGGCAACCGTTTTTATCATGTGTATTTGTACCGGCCGGATATGGAAGCCCCGGACCCACATCCGGAATGGTCTTCCAAAATGGAGCGATGCTTTTTTGACATTCTGCTGCTGGAAGCAGAAAAATATGGCATCCACATCCTGGTCAGCGTGACCATGGATGAACCGGAAAGCCTGATGATCGTACACCCGACAGAGTTTATGTGCTTTGTCGATGTGATAGAAGATCTGGAAGCGGGTACCGTGGTCGTTCTGTAGGCAGAACCTGCTGTCGGTACAAAATGGAAAAGAAAGTTACCGGATGTATTCTTCCGGGAAAAGTTCAACGGAATGAAAAATCCCCCATTCTACACTTTCCATGATGGATTTCAGTTCAGTTTTTTCATCCTCTGTGATATGCCTTCCATTAGGACCTCTGGTTCCCTGTGTATTCGGTGGATTGACCATGGAGCGGAGTGTGCTTTCCGATATTCCAGTGATTTCGGAAAGGTCTGAATACAGTACCGGCGGTTCCACAATCCTTAATCTTCTTATCTTGTTCTTCAGTGCTTCTGGATAGAGGGACTTTCTTTTTTTACGTTCAGAAAAGTCGATTCCAACATTGAACGTTCCTGCTAACTGAACCAGATAGGTGCTTGCATCGCAGTCGGTGCTGTAATCAGAAAAATAGACTGCACGGATACCATCCTGATTGATCAGATTCTTAAGCCGTACGCAGGCTGTTTTGGGAAGGTTTGTAATGTCCATTAAGGACTTAAAGATCAGGATACATGGTTTTTGTACTTTCTTATTTATGAATTCTTCAATGAAGGCCGTGTATCCAGTTGTATCTTTTGGGCGGAAGGAGAACATTACAACCTTCCCCATCTCGCAGGGAATTCTGCATTTTTCTTTATAGTGATGGAAAACAGAGTTGACAATGTCTGATTTTTGTAAAGGAGCATTTTTATCTGGTCCACAGGGGTTCAGATTTATTGAATAGATATTAATAGTTTCCAATATTACACCTCTTTCATTTATAACGTAGGTACATACCTATTATTATAATCAAAGTCTAATAGAAACCATAGGACGTAATTGAAAAAAATAGTGAATAGTAGCTATAAGACGTATTACATATATGTTGTGACCGCAACAATTAAGAAAGGAGAAATTTCGAATTATGAGAGAAAAATCGGATATTAATAAGATCCTTGAGGGGCGCTGCCGCGGACAGGGATCGGAATATGTCGGCTTCAAAAAAGCAAATGAATCCCATTCTATAGGAACTGCAACACAGATCTATGATCCCGTCACAGATCGTGTTGTTGATGTGCTAAGTATGGGAGAGATGTACTTCTTTTGGCTGAAACGTTTTGAAGAGGGTGTGCTTGAGATTAAAGAGCAGGTGATCATGATTCCGGATATCGTAGCAAAAGTAGCACACGAGAACGGACTGAATATCCCAAATCGTATCCTGACAACAGACTTCCTTGTCTTATATGATGATGGAACACTGAAAGCATATTCCATTAAGTCAAACAGAAAGAATTTTGACAAAGAAACTTGCACGGATGAACGTGTATGGAAGAGAAACATAAGACGCCAGATACTCGAAAAGAAGTACTGGGAATCTCTGGGGGTGGAATGGGAACTGGTTTTTTCTGAAGACATGAATTACAAAAAAGCAGTCAATATCCGTTCGGTCATGCAGTGCTATGACAAAGAGAATGTAAGTACTCCTGACCATATGTACCGCTATTTAATAGCGCATAAGCATATCGTGGTTGATCTGGATGATTACATCCGTTTTGCTGAAATCGCCAATGCACATGAACCAGAGATAAAAAAATTGTATGAGGAGGTAACAAATGATAAGTAGAGCAAACTTTATTAAACCCGGGAAAGTGGTTCACTTTCTTGGAAAGCCTTACCGTATTCTTCTAGTGAATCCGGAAATTGTGGTCCTGATTGAAGTTGGAATCAGTAAATATCATTTTGAGACAGTTGATTTTGATTACTTGATTGCAGCTGATCCCCAAAAATTTTATGAGCTCGAAGATATCTATGCTCCAAAACATGTGGATTTATCAGAAAAGCAGCTGGAAGAGATTACGGAAAAGGCAAAAGATATTGAGGCGGTCTTAGACAGCATTTATCCGAATTATTCGGATTTAATGTCAAAGAAACCTATACCTGCTGTGCATAGTTATCAGAAAAAATATAACATAGAAGCAAAAGCTGCCCATAAACACATCCGCCGTTATCTGCAGACTGGCCGTGATATGTATAGTCTTGTGGATTTCAGAAGCACAAATGGACGGCCTCCACAGACTGAAAAAGATGAAACCCAGGAAAAATATTTCGAGGAAGCGTTTCATAAATTTAAAAGCGGGCAGCTGAAGAGTGTTTCTGCGGCATATAACATCATGCTCCTGGACCATTATTCCACTCATGTTTTTGACGAAAATGGAGAATTCCAGGAGGTAAAGCTCCTTCCAAAAGAACAGGTGCCTTCGGAGAAGAAATTCCGGAGATATGTCAAAAAACAACTGGGAAATCTTAACGTAAATGCATTCAAAAAAGGTGCCCGGGAGAGAAGAAATTCGGACCGTATCCGGTATGGAAATGCTCAGACAGGCTGTGAGTTCCCAGGCGATATCGTAGAAATCGATGCCTGCGAGCTGGATGTGATCATCGTATCCGAGGAGGACCGTAGACATGGTATCGGCAGACCGGTTGTGTATTTCGCTGTGGATGTCTATAGTGCCTGTATCATTGGATATTATGTAGGATTCGAAAATAACAGTTTTTTGGGCGCAAGCTCCTTGTTCTCAAACCTGTTTTTTGAGGATACGCCGCATTACAGGGAAGTAGAGGGAATGTCAAGGGTCAATATTACACCGGGAGGTATCATACCGAATTCGATCCGTGTGGACCAGGGTTCCGAATGGGTCAGTAAAGATATGCGACGTTTGGGGAAAGAGTGTGGTATTCATGTCACGATAGTACCTCCGGCAGAGGGCTCCATGAAAGGGCTGGTCGAAAACAGTTTCCATGTCTATCAGGAGGAACTGGGAAATCTCGGCGGCGAGTTTGGCGCCATCTATCAGGCATATGAATCAAAACATTATAAGACAGCAAGCATGATCCTTTCCAATGTAAAAAAGACCATTGAAAATTTTGTCCTGATGTTCAACCAGAAATACCGTAAAAAGTTCAAGCCTACAAAAGATATGATTGAAAAAGGGATCAATCTAGTTCCATGTGAATTATGGGATTATGGAATCAAATACTGCGGAAACCCGATTTTTACAACGGAAAACAGAAAGCAGAAGCTGGTTTTTGCCCTCTGTAAACCGTGCGAAAAAGATATGCGGGCCACGCTCTCTATGGAGGGCATTTCCGTCAAGGGACTGAAATACATCAGCAGGGATCCGAGGTTCCGCGCCCTGATGGAAAAGCACCATTATTCCAGGAAAGAAGTGAAATACGAAGCCAGATATGACCCAAGGCTGGTCGACTACATCTGGGTGAAGATTGATGGAGAGGTTCTGCAGGTACCTTTGGCGCCAAAGAAAGAGAATCAGATGTCTTATCAGGGACTGACCTGGTTTGAATATAATATTTATCATATAGACCAGATGGGAAAGGAAACAGCGTATAAACAGATAGATAAGGATAATACGCTCACCTATGTGGCCAAGACCCGCCAGATCATGGAGACTTCCAAAAAGAAGAGGAAATTAGTGCCGGGAAAAAACGATAATAAAGATATCTCCGTATACCGGAAGCTGGAACAGGAGAATGAGCGGAGAAAATCGGCACTGGCAGGACAGATCGAAGCACCTGCGCAGGAGTATGACCTTCCGGAACAGATCGAGGTACCGGAAACCAACCTTTTGGAAATGGAAAGAACAGATGAGGCAGTTCCTGAGCGGAAAGAGACGGATGAAGAAAGACGTGAAAGAAAACGGCAGGAGTACTATGCGATGTTTGCATGGGAGGATGAAGATTGATGAAATACATTAAGAAATTCGATATGAGCTACACGGAACCGGAGATGCAGTATGATTCTACTGATTTTATGGAATCCGATATCGTGGAAGCAGAATATGTTCCTGTCATAGGGTATGAGGGAAAGCCGGATATCGAAGCGCTGCCAAAGCCTTTTACCGGATTAAAAGCTGTGAAGGAGGGGATATACATCCCTCCTGTCCTCACAAAAGAAGGGGCGAATAAGCATCTGAAGATCTATTCCATGAGAGATGTCCGCTTTCCCATGATCAATCAGGGTGAGATCAATAAACGGATCTATGAAGGGCTGGTATCCAGCTATGCTGAAAGGGCGTATGCGGTAACGGAAAGACCGGTTAAGCTCAAAAGAAATGATGAAGAGGACGGCGATATTGAGATCAGTATCCTGGCTTCTACCTATATGAACGGGGAGACGAAGAGCTCCGGGCTGGTCGGCCTTCCGGGGACTGGGAAATCAACGGCGCTCAATATCGCCCTCAAAAAATACCCGAGAGCGATAAAGCATACGTTCGAGGGCGGGCATTATATCCAGATCCCGATCATCCGGACCACGGCCTATGCCAATTCTAATATATCCGCCCTTTTTATTTCCTTTGCGAATACGATTGACGACATTCTGGACTGCGGGAGCAGGCACCGTGATGAGCTGAAATCTTCAAACATTGGAAGGATGACGGAACGTATCATTAATTGGATCCGCAGGTATCACATCGGCTGCTGGATCATTGAGGAAGCGGAATTTTTCTCGTTTGGCACGGAAAAAAGTTCCAGTTTCGAGAATATTGTTACGATCATGCAGGAAACAGGGGTCTTTTTATTTGCAACCGGAAACCACGACCTGATGGCGAAGCTAGACGGGAACCTCCGCCAGGAACGGAGGCTGCTTGCAAACTATATCGACATGGACCTGATCCCGCAGGATAAAGAATGTATGAGGATGATCACCGGGCAGATGTGGGAATATATGCTGCCGGAGATGAAAGCGGAATTAACGGATGAAATGTTTGAAGAAATCTATTTTTGGACTTTAGGCAGTATTGATATGATTTCCATTCTGCTGGTATCCCTTCAGCAGGAATATGAATCCCGCAGAAAGAAAGGGGCAAAGAACATAAAGGTGACAACGGAATTCATCAAGAGTGTTGCAAAAGCCAAGCTTACAAGGATGCGGAAACTGTTCCTGGATGGGCAGACATCCGCTGCTGCGGATGCGTATCATCAGGCACAGAAGGAATTTAATGAGTCCATCGAAAAGGACAAGCAGGTCATAGAGAATGCCAAAGTGCAGGCGGAACTGAAAGAAGAGATCGCAGCCGGATACAACCATTATCAGAAGTACTGTATGGTGAAAGATTCTATCCTGATGGTAATGGATGAGTTTTCAGACAGCAAGATCAAGAGCGCATTCGCCTATTGTGAAACGAATATTGATAACTTCAAACACATGACTAATAAAGAGATGGTCAGGGTCGTGCTTGAGCGTCTGAATCATGTAAAGAGTAAGACGAAAGAAAAGCGGGATAAAAAAGTAGCGGAAAATCTGGAGGAATTCCAGAAAAATATCCTGGGAGAAAATAAAGAGGTGACGGCATGATACCGGTATATGATGAACCCTGTCAGGACGAGCATATCCTTGGCTGGCTCATGCGCCTGGCAGATATGAATGATATGAAGATGAATGACTTTCTGGATTATTATCTGCCATGTTTTAGATGGGAACACTCCGCAGATACCGTCGGAAACCTCTTTGGTATGGATTTTTCCGAGCCGTTAAGGCTTATGCGGAACAACACCTTGTACTGTGCCCTGTTTCCATTTCTCACGGAAGGGACGCAGGCAAAGATCATCTGGCGGTTCCTGTATGGAGGCGATATCCACTGGTACCATACCGTAACAGATATGCGTTTCTGTCCGGAATGCATGGCAGAAGATGTGAAGTCAGGCAGGATCCCTTATTACAGGGTCTGGCATCAGCTGGATGAGATCTATACCTGTGCAAAGCATAAGACCAGGCTGTGGGCCATCCCGAAAGGAAAACTTGGTTCGCTGAACGAAGGTAACGTATTGAAGGAGGCAAAGCCTGTGGAGGTTTCAGATACAGATATCTCAACCCTGATCTATGACATGTACCGGGATCCGGTCATTACCTGTCTGGAAAAGTGGGGATATGATGCACTGGATATCAGTGTGAGCCGCGGGAGCAGATTAGATGCCATGAAAGCCGGAGAGAAAGCGGGACTGTCATCCGAACCGGGGTTTCAATATCTGGATGCGTTCTGCTGCAAAATGTGCGGCGAAACATACATCGCCCATCCCTTTTCCTACAGGGCAACAGGCATCTGCCCTTCCTGTGCGAAGAAGCTTTCCAGGCAGGAACTCATCGATCTGAAAGCCGGCGGGAAAGGCAGATATACGCTGACAGGGAAATACGTAAAGCACAAGTGTGGAAGGACCCTTTCAGGAGGCTACCACGAATTTATCTGGGGGAACCGGGAATGTCCGTGCATCTATCTTCCCGGTCTTGAGGATTATCAAAGGGAGTTTGATGATGGTGAGTTCTCTGTCGTTGGATTCGAAAGACATGCCGGCAAAACGTGGTTCCATGTAAACCACAGGAAGTGTGGAAACACTTTTAAGGTGGGAAGGACAGATTTCATGAACCGCCGGTACTGCAGATGCTGCGTCAAATCACCATCCATGCGTTTTGAAAAACAGTTCTATGCCATGGTGGGAGATGAATATAAGCTTCTGGAACCTCCGAAATCAACAGGGGATTATTTTAAAGCAGTCCACAGAACATGCGGCATGGATTTTACCATGAGAGCCCGTAATTTCACCGAAGGCCAGAGGTGCCCGTTCTGCCAGAAGAATCTTGGTTTTGAAAAGACTATGGAGATTTTGAAAGAAAACGCAGATCTGACTGGGTATCAGATTGAAGACAGAAGTCCCGATATGCTGGTCACACTGCCGGACGGGACACAGAAAAAGTTCCGTTTTGCGGTCGCTATCCAGGATATGACAAGGCTGGATGAGCCGGAGATTTTCGTACGTAAAAACAGGATAGAACCGATCATCAGCGAGAAAGCAAAGGTGTATCTGTATATCCGGGAGCATTGTGATGAGAACGGCATCTTCGTTTCCAATAAGGATTATGTGAAACTGGATATGACAAACGGTGTTTATTTCTCGTCGGTCCAGTATCTAAAGAGATCGGGACACCTCCGGCAGATGTCAAAGGGGGTGTACCAGGTGACGGAAAGGAGGAATAAAGACTATGATCATTCCAATATATTTTCCTCCGTATGAGGATGAACTTTTATACAGCTGGTTCTTCCGGCTGGCAAAGGCAAACGGCTTGACACTGTTCCAGCTCCGGCATTATTATCTGGGAGAAAAGAATCTGGTACAGAATAATTCAGAGAAATTCTCAGGGATGTTCTGGAAAGGAAAACGCTGGCTTGCCTTTCCGGATATGAAAGATATCCTGTTTAAACACACAGGATATTGGGCAGAAAGAGTGCTGCGCAAAGAAAATAAAGTTGCTAGAGACATTCATCAGCTGTTGTATGACAGGAGCGACCCTTTATACGATATACCAGGAAAGCGTCAAAGAGCATTTCTTCGTGTATGTCCGGAATGTTTAAAGGAGGACAAGCAGCAGGGAAGGGACTTTTACTTTAAGACGTGGCATTCTTTTGAAAACGTCAAAGTGTGTGGCAGACATGGCTGTGCGCTGTTCGAACTGAAAGAGTTCCCGGGAGGAATGATGATAGATGCAAAGGAGCTGGAGGCGGATGATAAGGCTTTTGAGATTGCAAAAGCAATGTATGAGTTATATCAGAATCCGTTTTCTGTTGATCCTGAAATTGAAAAGATTTTTTGCAAAAAAAAGTTCCATATGACGGAAGACATGAGTGCAGACCAGTTGATTCTCATACATGATTACAAAGAGTTGTGTGAAGTGGAGTGCAAAATATGTGGCACTCGTTTTTTTACAACTCCGTATGCAACAAACGCCGGAAGAGACTGCCCAGTCTGCGAGCTGAAGCAGGACATCCCGAAAAAGATGCTGGCAAAGGTTCCGGGGTATGAGCTGGTAAAGGACATTCGTTCATTGACGGAGGGGGATTGTATCCGGCACGTGGACTGTGGACAGATACGCAGGAAGGTGAGTGTATCAAGGCTAGTATGGAATGGAAGCAGATGTCACTGTGAACAGCTGATGACAAAAGAAAAGATGTATAAAAAATATTCTTTGGATGGATTTGAGATTCTTAATTTTTGGAAAAATGAATATAACGAGTGGGTAGTCCGTTTGATGCATAAGGAATGCGGGTACATTTTTGAAACAAGGATATATACCTGGTCGAAAATCAATTGTCCTGAATGCAATCCTTTGACAGAGTCAAAGAATACCATATCCAAGAGGCAAAATTATCAGAAGCGGTTCGACAAGAGGATAAAAGAGCTTACGGGAGATGAATACATTCGTGTGGGTGAGTATAGAAAAGCATCAGAACCAGTCGACATGCTTCACCGGAAATGCGGCGGCATCTTTCCATGCTCCCCGATGCATTTTTATATGGGGCAGCGGTGCAGCTGTGATTCTGAGCAGATCACACAAGAACAGGTAGAAGAATATTTGCGTTCATTTGAACAGAATTTTACGATATTGAAGAAATCAAGAAAGCTTGATGGTAGGTATCATATTAGATTTAACGATACCGATAAAGTCGTAAAGCTGACGCCAAGACAGATCCGGCAGGAAGCAACCTGTCTTTGTGAACCGGAATATTTTAAAAGAGATAAAGGCAAGAAGGCTATTGCCATAAATTCACTGCTTAATCCAAGAGAACGATTTGAAATGCAGGTAAGGAATCTTACAGGAGATGAATATATTTTGGTAGGTGAGTATAAGGGAAACAAAAATAAGGTAAATTTACAGCATACTAAATGTGGCGGTCTACTTTCCTGTTATCCTCATAATTTTTTAAATGGGCAGCGCTGCAGATGCGACTCAGAATTGCTCACTAGGGAACGGATATATCAGTATCTGAATATGTTTGAACAGAATTTTGTAATCCTGAAAGAACCTTCAAGAGATGATAAAAGTTATACGATACAATTTAATGACACAGGAAAAATAGTAAAAATGAGAGAGGCACTGATAAAGCAGGAAGCAACCTGTCTATGCGAGCCAAAATATTTTAAGAGAAAGACTGCTGATTATCCGATGAAGAATCAAAAAACAGAATCATAATCTTTAGAAGCACTGGCATAAGACCAGTGCTTTTCTTCTATTATAATAAGAGAACTAAAATCGGAACCTATATAATAAGAAGAAATCAATTCTAAGTTCTGAAAATTCTTTGCAGGACATAACATTAATAACATTTATTTTCTGGCATATAAATATAGAAACAATCGTTTGACTTTTTTTAAGATATCTAAATGATATTATAGATACCAGGAGGAAATGATATGAGAGAAGATCAAACAGTTGCAATCACTTTTTTACAGAAGATTCTTCGGATGTTGAAAGAAAAACAAAAAAACTGCTGGAACAATTTATAAAGCTGATTGCTGATTCTGAGTTTGACGAAGTAGAAAAGTTATATCGCGATATCAAAAGTATTAAGTATTCGGGACAAGGCTTTTTAGAGAATCTGGAAGCATTTGATAATGAGAAGCAGCAGATATTTAATATTGGTTTTGCGCATGCGGTTATTGATGCGATGCAGCTTTATGAAAAAAGCACGCAAAAAGAAAGGAAGCAGCCTGTAGCTTATGAACAGAATATCATTCTTATAATGGAAGCCTTCGAATTATCCGGTTGGGATCCCGCTCCAAAGGAGAGAGATTATATTAAAGAATGGAGTAATATGGGATTTGAGACGGATGTGCTGGTAGAAGCCTGTAACAGGACCATGGATAGCATTAACGAGGCCAATTTCATGTATGCCAACTGCATTCTAAAAGAATGGAAAAGGAGAGGCGTACATAATATGGAAGATGTTATCGAACTGGATCAAAAATATTATTCCCGGAAATTCCCAGCACAGAAGAAGTAATCCCTTCTTGATAGTGCAGTATTTTTGAATCAAAGGAAAAAAGAGAAACAGGAGAAAACAGGTTGTTTCCGATTTAAGGGAAAAAATCAGATGCGTCAAAAACTACTTATTTCCGATTTAAAGGAAAATTTCAGATGCGTCAAAAACCGGTTATTTCCGATTCAAGGGAAAAAATCATATTCATCAAAAACAGCTTATTTACGATTCAAGGGAAAATTTCAGATGCGTCAAAAACTGGTTATTTCCGATTTAAAGGGAAAAAACAGCCATGAAAATTGGTGAAAATAGGGGAGTATGTTTCCGATTTAAAGGGAAAATACCATTTTGCACTTTCAGGACGTTATTATGACCCTTTAAGTAGTGGATGCATGGATTTGATTCAAAAGGGAGCAAAACTGGTCTACACACCGGAGGATATACTGGAGGAATTTGGTATTTTATGTAAAAATTTTGTGAAAAATATATCAAATAAAAAAATTTCTCTTGCGAAGAAAGAAAAATTAGTGTATGATTGTCTACGTTTAGAACCTAGACATATTGATGAAATTGTGAATGAATGTCAGATGCCGGTGTCTGAAGTACTTTCTATTC
>JALFIB010000105.1 GCA_022776305.1 Lachnospiraceae bacterium | reverse complement strand
GTCGGCTGTGGATGGCATTTTGAAAAAGGAACAGGATAATCCGTCCATCGGTCTGCTCCTTTGCAAGAGCAAGAACAATCTGGTAGCGGAATACTCCCTCAAGGATATTTCAAAGCCGATTGGCGTGAGCGAATACAAAATCACCAGCAGTCTGCCGGACGATCTGGAAAAGCAGCTGCCGTCCATTGAGGACATTCAGAAACGAATCAAATAAACTGTACAGAAACGATCTATAGAACCCAGGAAGAGAAAGTGAGGATATCAGCATGGAACCCAGAAAGCTGACCAAAGAGGATATTGATAAGGTACGCGATATTGAAGGCTTCCCGATTGGAACCGACGAGGACATTATTGCACTGTCCGATGCGCCCTATTATACTGCCTGCCCGAATCCGTTTATCGAGGAGTTTATCCGGGAAAATGGAACGCCTTATGATGAAGAGACGGATGATTATCATAGGGAGCCTTTTGCGGCTGATGTGAGCGAAGGAAAAACTGATCCAATTTATATGGCTCATACTTATCATACAAAAGTGCCGCACAAAGCAATAATGCAATATATTTTGCATTATACAAAGCCCGGAGACGTAGTCCTGGATGGTTTCTGTGGTACTGGAATGACGGGTGTTGCTGCACAAATGTGCGGTTGTCCAGATAGTGATTTCAAATATAGAATTGAGCAGATGAATCCAGACGTTGTTTGGGGAACTAGAAAAGCCATTCTGAATGATATTTCTCCTTCTGCGACTTTTATTGCTGCAAACTACAATGCTCCAGTTGACTGCTATGGCTTTTCTGACGAGGTTCATCGTATTGTTGATGAAGCTGAGCAAGAACTGGGATGGATGTATCATACTAAACCTAACGATGAAAACCTTTGGAAAGGTAAGGCTGTAATTAATTATACATTATGGTCGGATGTATTCTATTGCCCTCATTGTGGAAAGGAAATTGTTTTCTGGGATATTGCCATTGATGACGAAGGTAATATGAAAAAAGAACTTCGTTGTAATGCTTGTGGTTCTATTATAACGAAAACACAATGTGCAAGAGCCAAAGACATTCTCGTAGATAAAGTGACAGGGAAAACTATAGAGGTTTCTAAGCAGGTGCCTGTACTAATCAATTATTCATATGGTGGTAAACGTTACGATAAAAAACCTGATGCACAAGATCTTGAACTGATAGAGAAAATTAAAGAGCTGGATACGGCAAAATGGTTTCCGACGACTGAGGTTCCGTATGGAGAGAAGACTGCTGATCCAATTAAAGCCGGTATCACCCGAGTTAATCTGTTTTATACAGAGAGAAATCTTTATGCGCTTGCGCTAATATGGGATAAAGCGCAAAAAAGCAAGTACAAGAATCAAGTAATGTTTTGTGTAACAGCAATTCTGATGAAAACAGCGTCAAAGTTACACAATGTCGGAATGAAGAAAGGAAAAATTAACTTAGCTGGTGCTATGCCCAATGCCTTATACATTCCAAGCATACTTGCCGAAAGAAACATCTTTACGCTTGTAAGAGGTAAAATCAAGGACATAGAACCTGTATTCTCATTTCCTAAAAAGTTTGGGGATTGTTGTGTGTCGTGTGGCTCATCTACAGACTTGAGCATGATTCCAAACAATTCAGTAGACTATATTTTTGTTGATCCTCCATTTGGTGACAATCTGATTTATTCTGAATTGAGTTTTATTTGGGACGCATGGTTAAAAATTGTTACCAATAATAAAAAAGAGGCGATAATTTGCAAAGCGCAACATAAGGCACTATCTGACTATCAAGAACTCTTTGAAAATTGTTTTAGAGAGTTCTATAGATGCCTCAAGCCCAACAGATGGATAACAATAGAGTTTCATAATAGCAAAAACACAGTATGGATGGCGATTAACGAAGCTATTCAAAAAGCAGGGTTTGTTGTATCTTATGTCAAGACACTTGATAAAGGGCAAGGAAGCTATAACCAGCAAACAGCAAATGGAGCTGTAAAACAAGATCTGGCAATTTCTGCATATAAACCGAAAGCAGAATTCGAACGTAAATTCTCTGAACAGGCTGGAAGCGAGGAAACAGCATGGTTCTTTACAAGCCAGTATTTAGAGAACTTGCCGGTTGTCAATATTGAAAATGAGAAAATACAGATAATCGCTGAACGGAAAGCTTATTTGTTATTCGATCGAATGGTGGCTTACCATATTATGCGAGGCATTCCTGTACCATTGGATGCCACTGATTTTTATAAGGGCCTGGATGAGCGATTCCTGAAGCGGGATGGAATGTACTTCCTGCCGGATCAGGTCAACGAGTACGATACTGCCCGCATTAAGACTGATGTTGAGCCTATTCAGTTCTCAATGTTTGTGACGAACGAAAAGTCCGCCATCTCCTGGCTGTATCAGCAGTTGGACGAGCAGTTTGGCGGTCCGCAGACCTATGCCGAAATCCAGCCCAAGTTCATGCAGGAAGTCAAGAGCGTGGATCGCTATGAGGCTATGCCGGAGCTGTCGGTTCTGCTGGAAGAAAACTTCCTCCAGGACGAAAACGGACGCTGGTATATTCCGGATACTACCAAGGAAGGCGATGTGGCAAAGCTGCGTGAGAAGAAGCTCTGGAA
>JALFIB010000101.1 GCA_022776305.1 Lachnospiraceae bacterium | reverse complement strand
GCAGTCTCCGCCCTTATAAAGCTTATCAAAGGTAAGCCAGATATTCTTTTTCCCATATTGGGGATAAGCCATCCAATAACGGATGCGCTCCAAGAACATTTTTCTTGAACGGTTTTCCCCAAAAGGCATCCTCACAAGAACACCTGCCTCCTGAGCAATACGCCGGATCCGCCCTGCCCTTTGAATCTTAATTCCCCGCTTCCTGTTTTCCTTCCCCAAAAAAGTAACCATATATTTTCCAAAACACCAGTAGGATCCATTTACCATACTGGAAATTCTGGATTGGTATCCTGAGGAAACCATATTTAAAGGAATCTCTTCCCCATTTTTTTCTATGGCAAAACGCAGATCTTTTCCCTTCTCAATCTGTTTCTCCGTAAGCTCAATAAAAAAAGGCTTGCGGCCATACTCTTTCCCAAAAAACGAAAGAGCTGCATAACGGGAGGAAAGATGGCATGGAATCTGCTCCCTTCCAAGATAAGCCCTGATACCAAATCCTCCGGACAACAGAAAAGCATCTGCCACAAGATCAAGATGAAGCACGCCTTGTTCATATTCCATCAGCTGCAGCACTACAGGGGTAGCTAGTTCCCGCAATACCTCTCCTTCAGAAGCTTTCATCTCCTGTGAAAAAAGATCTTCTTTCTTCTGTCCTAAAAGGCTTTCCTCTTTCATCCGGACAAAAAGGGCCTCCGCCTTCATCTGGGCAAATATACTGCGGATCTGCGGAAGCACTTCCCTCTGCCCATGGATCCGCCCTTCAGCAGCTAAAAACCTGCTGTCAATTCTTTTTAAGCAACCTCTGCAGATCTCTTCATACTGTTTCAGCGTCTCTCCCGATAGGGCTCCTTTTTCTCCGTGGTCCATATTGACCTGAAATTGCAGCTTCAGTACATAAAGAACCTGTGCTTGTATAAATAGGGGGATATTTCCGTCTTTTTCATATTTTTCCATCATTTGCAGGCAGTAATGCTGTGCCATGTCCAAATACCAGCCTGACTCCCGCCATTGTCTCCGAAATCCTCCATCATCTGTCAAAGGTGATAAAGAGCAAAATGATGCGCCTTTTGCGTAACCAAGCTTCCCTTTTTTCATCAGGACGCGGCATATAAATTCTTCCAGCCAACCTGCCCCGAAAGAGCAGTCAAATGGTTCTTTTTTTACTGCTTCTGTTTTTAAAAGAATACCGGAAAAATCTGCCGGCAGCTGCTGCAGTGCAGTGTAATCCTCCAGAGAAGCTACATACCCGTCCTCTGTCTTTTTCTCCTTATGGTTCTTTCTCGTGGCATTCGAGAGCACTATACCATCTGTGTCTTTTCCAATTTTTTCGAAAAGCCTGCATCCTTGATGCAGGGAATCCCCTTTATAATACTCCCCTGCCCGGATGATAGAAACGTACTCCGTAGAGACCTCCTGCAAAGCATCATATAATCTGGAAAGTGCATCTGTAAAAAGCTTCTTCTCTCCCTTTTCTTCCGGACATGGCTCAAATCCACAGATTTTCTTCCAGGCCACCTGCTCCTTGGGCATACCCTTATCTGCTGCCTCTGTCAGGGAATCCACACTCTTTTTTAAGTTTTCTTCATTCCCATCCGAGAGAACCAGCACCGTTATGCCCATATAACCACCTTTTATTCAAACATTCCTATTGAGTAAGAAGATATTCGTAATCCGCTTCGCTACTTGCTCATAACCAAATACTTACGCACCTACTCCACTCTGAAGCTCCGAAGCAACCGTCTTTAAAGCAGCCTCAATTACTTTATCCATATCATAATACTTGTACTGTCCCAGACGGCCGCCAAAAATAGTGTTTTTCTCTTTTTCAGCCAATGCCTTATACTTTTCATATAACTCATTGTTTTTCTCGTCATTAACGGGATAATACGGCTCGCTCCCCGGTTTCCATTCCGTAGAATACTCTTTTGAAATAATCGTGTAATCCTTTGGCTCTTCTTTTTCCAGCTCCGGTTCAAAGTGCTTATGCTCAATGATCCTGGTGTAAGGTACTTCTTTTTCCGTATAATTTACGACAGCATTGCCCTGATAGTTCTCTTCTTCCAGTCGTTCTGTCTCAAACCGTACTGTCCGGTATTCCAAATGCCCGTAGCAGAAATCAAAATATTCATCAATCATTCCTGTATAAATTGTCTTGTCGAACATCTCCGGATTCTCTTTTTTATACTCAAAATAATCCGTTTCAAGCATTACATCCACATTTTCAAGCAGCTTCTGTATCATTGGCGTATAACCGCCCATGGGAATCCCCTGATATCGGTCATTAAAATAATTATTATCGTAAGTAAACCGAAGCGGTAATCTCTTGATAATAAATGCGGGAAGGTCTTTACAGTCTCTCCCCCATTGTTTCTCTGTATAGCCTTTGATCAGTTTTTCATATACATCAGTGCCCACCAGAGAAAGAGCTTGCTCTTCAAGATTTTTCGGCTCCGTAATACCAAGTTCTGCAATCTGCTCTGCTATTTTTTCTTTTACTTCCTGCGGTTTACGGATCCCCCACAATTTACTGAAAGTGTTCATATTAAAAGGAAGGTTATAAAGCTCATCCTTATATATGGCTACAGGAGAATTGATATAATTATTAAATTTTGTAAGCCGATTCACATATTTCCAGACCTCTTCATTGCTGGTATGGAAAATGTGGGCACCGTACTTATGTACGTGAATGCCATCTGTATCCTCTGTATATACATTTCCCCCAATATGGTCCCGACGATCGACCACAAGGCATCTTTTTCCTGCCTTTGTCAGCTCATTTGCACATACAGCTCCGAATAATCCGGCACCTGCAATTAAATAATCATATTTCTTATGTTCTTCTCTCAGCTTTGCACGTTTCCGTTCTTTCTTTTCCCTTGAAAGCCGTTCCTGCTCTTCCTTATACGCATCACAGATCTCTGTTGCTTTCCCGATCATCCGTACCTTTCCCCCATCAAGCCATACAGCATTTTCACAGAGGTTTTTAACAGATTCAATATTATGGGATACATACAAAAGCGTAGTACCGCCGGAAAGCATTTGACGCATCCTCTCATTACAGCGCTTTCTGAAACGCATATCCCCTACTTCCAAAACTTCATCAACAATAAGAATATCCGGGTTTACAACAGTAGCAACGGCAAATCCAAGACGTGCTTTCATACCAGAAGAAAAGTTCTTAATTGGAGAATCCAAAAACTTATACAGATTGGCAAATTCAACGATCTCGTCAAAATGCTCTTCCATAAATTTTCTGGAATGCCCGAGAACCATCCCATTTAAATAAATATTCTCACGGGCTGTCAAATTTCCATCAAAGCCTGCTCCCAACTCGATCAAAGGCGCAATCGTTCCTTTCACACGGACGCTTCCTTCATAAGGCTTCAAAATACCACTGATCGTTTTCAGAAGCGTCGACTTGCCAGATCCATTCGCCCCTACTAGTCCCCAGGACTCACCTTTTTTAATCTTCAGGTTTACATCCTGCAGGGCAAGAAACTCCTGAAACATCAATTCATGTTTTACCAGCTTAATCGTATATTCTTTCAAATTATCTACCTTTTCACTGGCTAAGTTAAATCTTATTTTAAGGTTTTCCACCTCTACAACGTAATTACTCATTTTTTTCTCCTATCATACGAGCACATTGATCCATTCGATTTTATGATTCTATCGGACTTCAGACACAACAGACCATCCATCAAATATAAAGAATAAATTTGTCTTTTGAACGTTGGAATGACCATACACCGATCAGCAGCATGAGCAATGCGATCAGCCAGCCGCCAAAGAAAATCCTAGGTCCGGGAAGCCGCCCATAGTATACGAGATCACGGAATTGTGCCACATAATAATACAATGGATTAAACCCTTTTATGGCTATTTTCAATACCTTTGACGGAAGAATATCAATAGAATACATAATAGGTGTCAAATAGAGCCACGCCGTCAGGACCGCATTATAAATATGCTCCATATCACGGAAAAATACGTTTAATTGGGCAAGGAAAAATCCAAGTCCACAGCAAAACAGGTAAATCTGAACAATTACAATAGGGATAAGCAGGATATGTGGATGGAACTTTGCCCGGGTAACAACCATAACAATAAACAGCGCTCCCAGTGATAAAACCATATCCACCATGCAGCTTGTCACTTTAGCAAGAGTAAAAATGTATTTCGGCACATATACCTTTTTGAGAAGAGCTGCATTTCCGGTTACTGACTTCATTGCATTTGTAGTACTGCTTTTCATGAAGTCATACATCATACGTCCTGTTAAAAGATAAACAGGGAAGTTTTCAATTCCTTTGCCTAAAAGGTGGGTAAATACAATCGTTAAGACGATCATGATCATCAAAGGATTCAGTACGCTCCACAAATATCCTAAAAAACTTCTTCGATACTTTAATTTCAAGTCGCGGCGTACCAATTCTACAATTAAATCTTTGTACTTAAACAACGTCTTTATACGGTATTTTAACAGACTCATTTTTTCCTCCCAGATATTAGTTGTTTCAAAAATCAATTATCGTTATATTTTATCATATCCAAAAGAGCATTTCAAGGCGCGATACACGGTTCAAACGGCCTTCCTATGGCGTAAAAAATTCTGCTGCAAAACGATTTCTTTCATTTTACAGCAGAATTTCTTTCATTGTTTATGCCGCTTCACTACATGAAGCATCTTCCATATATCAGTGTCATATGCTTTGTTTATGCTTAATATAATCCATGATCAAATCTACAGATCCGTCAATGCCAAGAGCACTGCTCTCAACGCAGAGATTGTAGCTGGCTGCCATGCCCCACTTTTTCTCTGACTGGAAATTGTAGTAGCTGGCACGTTTTTTGTCTGTCTTCACAAGCATATCCCGAACCTTCGCATCAGGCAATTTGTATTCTGCCGCCACGCGGGCCGCGCGGAAATCAGAATTTGCATGCACAAAAACACTGATCAGCTCAGGGCAGTCCCTGAGGATATAATCCGCACATCTGCCCACGATCACACAGGGTTCTTCGGAAAGTTTCCGGATCGTGTCATAGCTGGCCTGATAGATCTGCTGGTCGATGGTGGGACCTGAATACATTACAGAGGGATAAATGTCCATAACAATAGAATACAGTAAACTGTTTGTGGGCTTCTCATCGTAGCTTTCCAAGACCTTTTCACAAAGCCCGCTTTCTTTTGCGATCAATTTGATCAATTCTTTGTCGTAAAACTTAATTCCTAATTTTTGGGCGAGCTTTTCCCCTATTTCGTGGCCGCCGCTGCCGAATTGCCTGCCGATTGTAATGATCACTTTTTTATCCATAATCTATACCTCCCATCTATTACCGTACTTAGCGTCAATGAATGATCTGATTTATAATTTAAGTATAGCATAAAGTAGTTGCTGCGTGCAAAATAAATTGGCTATTTCCACTTTTCTTTCCGTATGTTAAACTATTGGTATCAATATTTGCAGCTGGCCTTCCGTACGATTCAAGGCAAAAAGGCTGCTATTTTCAAGGAGGTATCATATGACACCAATG
>JALFIB010000099.1 GCA_022776305.1 Lachnospiraceae bacterium | reverse complement strand
CAAAGGAAAGATGAGATTCATAAGAGGAAATCATATCATGAATAAAAAATATGTAAAAACTGGAATTGTTTTAGTAAGTGCCCTGCTTCTTTTCTCAGGTTGTACTCAATCAGCAGGAAATTTATCGAAAGAAAGTCACATGGTAGAAGGCTTAAAAGAACTGGGAACTATTCGGGTGATATCCAGAGAAGATGGTTCGGGTACCAGGAGTACTTTTGCGGAACTGGCAGGCTTTCAGGGAGAAGGAGAGGTCGGGAACAATCATTCTGATCTGACTACGGAAAATGCAGTAATTGTAAACAATGCCGATGAAGTGATTCGAGATGTAGCTGCTGACATATCCGCAATTGGATATGTATCGAAAGCCGCCATTTCGGGCAATGGAGGGGTCAAGTCGCTTAAAGTGGAAGGAAAGTCTCCGGAGCAAGGGGAGAAATACCCGTTAAACCGTGATTTTTATCTGGCCTATTCCGGGACATTGAGTGATTTGGAACGTGATTTTTTAACTTATGTACATGGAGCCGGTCAGGAAATTGTCGGAAAAGATTATGATACGGTAGCGAAGAACCGTTCTTTTCTGTCGAATCTGGCTAAGGGTAAGCTTGAGATAGAAGGTTCCACCTCGGTTGCACCTCTGATGGAACAACTGGCAGAAGCTTACGAAAAAATTAATACGAATGCAGCAATAACTGTGACAGCAACAGATTCGACAAAAGGACTGACGCAGGTTATGGCAGGAAAATGTGACTTTGGCATGTCTTCCAGAGAACTGAAAGATTATGAAATGGAATTGTTGGATTATGAATCAATTGCAAGGGATAATATCGTTGTGATTGTAGAAAAAAATAATCCACTGGATGATATATCACTGGAGGATTTAAAAGAAATATATACCGGTAAAATAAAAAATTGGGATGAATTGAATCAGCAATAGTCTGACAGGAGGAGAGACGATGAACAGTACTATGGAAGTAATCTTTGGATTATTGGGAGGACTGGCAGTATTTATTTTTGGAATGAATATGATGAGTGACTGCCTGCAGAAAGCAGCCGGAGAAAGAATGAAAAGTATTCTGGCACTCTTAACGAAAAATCCGATTTTGGGAGTCATTGCGGGAGCTTTAACAACCGCAGTATTACAGAGCAGCAGTGCTACGACAGTTATGGCAATTGGTTTTGTCAGTGCAGGTCTCATGAATCTGCCACAGGCGATCAGTATCATTTTGGGTGCCAATATCGGCACGACCATGACGGCGCAGATTATAGCATTTAAATTAAGTGATTACATTTATATTATTATTTTTATTGGATTTATTATCAGTTTCGTAGTGAAATCGGAAAAAGCTAAGAATATTGGTCAGACAATCTTTGCATTCGGACTTTTGTTCCTGGGAATTGAAACTATGGGAAGTGTCATGAAACCTTTGGCATCCAGCCCGGTCTTTACTGATATGATTGCAAGAGTTGCAGATATTCCGGTACTGGGGGTGGCTGTTGGTACACTGATGACACTGGTGGTACAAAGCAGCAGTGCAACTATTGCAGTCCTTCAGAATTTTGCAGCACAGCCGGGACCGGATGGGGTCACCAGTATGTTGGGGCTGGCTGGCGCAATCCCAATCCTTTTAGGTGATAATATCGGAACCACAATCACAGCATTACTGGCAAGTATCGGACAGCCAAAAGATGCCAAGAGAACCGCAGTGGCACATTGCATTTTCAATATTTCCGGATGCCTGTTATTTATCTGGTTTGTAAAGCCATACGCAGCATTGATCCAGTACATATCACCGAAAGGACCTGAGATTGAGGTGATTTCCAGACAGATTGCAAATGCCCATACATTTTTTAATGTTACCATGACATTGATTTGGATTCCTTTAATCTGGCTGATGGTAAAGATTGTCATGAAAATCATTCCGGACGGGAAAAAGACGGTTTATTCCAATTCGGAAGCAATGTATCTGGATTCCAAGCTTGTCGGACAGCCCACAGCAGCACTTCAGCTGGTAGTAAAGGAAATTGTAAGATGTACGGAACTGGTTGGATCAAATCTGAAAGAATTGATCTCAGTATTAGAAAAAAATGACAGTGAAAAAGTCAGTGAAGTGATTAAAAATGCAGAAGATACCAGAAGTCTGTATGATAGAATTACCGAATATCTTGCAGAATTGTTTGCGTCAGGTGGTCTCACAGAAGAACAGGCTACACAGACTGCAGGTATCATGTATGTACTCAGTGATGTAGACCGTATGGGGGCTTTATGCAGAGAAATAGGATTATCCCTGAAAGATAAAGAGGAAAAGAAATATAAGTATTCTGAAAAAGCCATGGATGACTTAAAGACAAGTCTTCAGCTGATTCTGAAAATGTACTTTCAGGCAGCAGACATGATGATTACCGGTAATGTGGAAAGTGCAAAGAAGATATTGAAACAAAAAGAACAGATTATGGATCTGGGCATCAAGATGCGTAAATCTCATGTGCAGCGTGTCGGTAAAGGAAAGTGCGTTGCAAAATTGACAGAGCCGTTTAATAAGATTATTCATTCAGTAGACAGAATGGGTAACTGTTGCATTAATATGGTGGATGCAGTGCAGGGACAGATTGGATTAAGATATTTCCTTGAATATTCGGATCATGAAGTGAAGGAAGTCTAATGTTAATATGTCAAATAAACAGGTGAAACTCAAACACGTACAGGACGCTTCTGTTCTTTATCATTATACAAAATGTAACGGAATTAACGGAATTCTTAATTCGAACTGTTTCTGGGCTACAAAAAGTGATTTTTTGAATGATCCGAAAGAATTTTCCTATATTGAAAATATTATCTGTGAGGTCTGTCATGAGGTCATTAAGAAGGAATCCTGGTGCAATATGTTTGTAGAAGATGTCCTGGAAGAGAATATACTTCTCGGCGGTGGAAAAAATAAGGAATATTTTGTGTTATCGTTTTCCAACTGCCGTGACAGCATTACTATGTGGTCCGAATTTGGAAACGAAACAGGATATAATATTGGTTTTGACAGCAAAAAACTCATTTATCGAATAGAAGAAACCAATACGATTGAATATCACGGATTTGTGCTGTATGATCTCTCGGAATCCTGAGTGATCATGCCAGTGAAATTCTGGAATTGAACTTTGACAAGTAAAATATTATCCAAAAATAAAAAATAAGCACGAAAAATAGACATAACACTGTTGCTATGCCTGAAAATGAGGTATGATAATAAGTGAGATCATGCTACATTACAAATCAACTTTTGCAGGGTGGATTCAAATGGCAGATCCCAAGCATCAAGATGTTGAAGCATCATGATGTGATAGAGGCGGCAGTACCACATCTTAGTCGAGCGGTGCCTGCCGCTTTCTAATAGAAAGTCTATTTTCTCACGCTTGTTGGAGCGTTCGGCCGAAGTTCGGGCATTATATTCCTGTTTCCATTCTTTACTGTCACGGGGCGGAAAGTTGATCAGTCTTGGATTGTCTTTCATTGCAAGATGAACCGTCCTGCCGTATTTTGAGTCAGAACAAGGTGTTGTGCAGGAACAGCCGTATTTGCGGCTGGCTAATGGGCAGCGGAATTTTAACCTTGCTTTGGAAGGTTCACAACCATCGTGGTTCATTTTGCGTCCGGCTTTGCAGACAGGGACACCATCTTTTCCAATGGTAAAGTCATCTT
>JALFIB010000096.1 GCA_022776305.1 Lachnospiraceae bacterium | reverse complement strand
ATATACTTTCAATACAACTGCATAAATATTCTTTTGGCGTTTTATACACTGGAATAACAACACTGATTAGTGGCTTTTTATTCATAAATATATCCTCAAAATTAATTTGCTAAACGTCCATCTGCCGTAAAACGATTATCTTTTTTCTTTTTGTACGGTGCCAAAATCGAATAGCCCCAAAAATGTGTCTTTCTCAATATATCTAGTTCTACAAAATGAATGTTTTCATAATAATTTGGAGCTTTTTCCTTAAGCATTTTATCAAAGGAAATTAAATTCTTTTTATGCTCTGGTGTAACAGAAATATAGAGCATAACTAAATATTGCCAAAAACAAGTTCCAACTAATAATTTATCATATATTTTTTTCACTTCTTCTCGCTTAACAAAATCTTTCAAGTAATCTAAAGATACTTCAATTACTTTATATTGTTCCATATAATGCTTTTCAAAGCCATCTAAACTCATACTTTGCCCCAAAGTAGCTCTTCTATAATAATATACCGGAAGATCAAAGAAAGAGACGGTATGGACTTGATTACAAGCTTTTAATACAAATTCTGTATCAGTATAAAAACAATTTTCTGTTATGGCTATGTTCCCTTTACGTAAAAGTTCTGTTTTAATAGAAAGACTATGCATGAATGGTGAAAATCCATCCAAATCTTTTAATAAAAATTCCATTCTAGTTTTACAGCCAGGGTTGCAATTTTCCGTCGTTATGACAGCGCCTGTTTCACTGTCATATGTGACATATGGAGATATGATCATATCACTTGATTGATTTTTTAGGTATCTTACAAACTCATTAAGTGCGTTTGGCTCATAATAATCGTCACCATCCAATTGTTTAAAGTATGTTCCTCTGGCATTTACAATACCAGTATTTACGGTTGAACCCCATCCACCATTTTTCTTTTGAATCAATCGAATACTATCTGGATATCGTTTTTGGTATTCTTGTGCAATAGCTGCTGTATTATCTTTTGATCCATCATCCACAATCATAATATCTAATTCATCTAAAACATCACATTTCATAAATGGATCCACACATTCTTTTAAAGTTGATGCAACATTGTAAGCTGCAATTGAAATAGATAAAACTTTTTTCATTAGTTCATCCTCCTCGTGATAATCACTTTTTTTATTAATTCTCTTCTATAACTGCCAATTGGGAATAAGCGATTTACCAATTTTCTAATTTTTTTATCTTGATAAAATAAGCTTGCCTTTGAAGGCATCGGCCGTATGTATCCTTTAGCATTTTGGAGTAACTGAATATAAAATGAACTATTTTGAGCATATCGCCAAAAATATATTGCGAAATCACAATCAATATATTCCCAAGGTTTTTGACTTCCTGCAAAATGGATGATTTTAGGATGTTTTCTGGCTTCTATATATTCTAAAAATAACGCATATGGAGCCATCTTTATCATTTGCATACGAGTTTGACCAAATCGCTCCCAATTCATCAACACATTCCATTGCTGAGGAATATAATACACTTTATTTTTACATATGATATTAAGGACATCCTGATCTTGGCAGCGCCATGACTTTGAAAGTGCAAGTTGAATCATATCTTCAAAAGATGCTTTCTGGCGTAGACCATCTAAATCAATGATCAGGACACCTGCTTGAAAATAATCGTATGGCTTATCCAACCCCAACTCTTCAACAGCATATGTCTGCCAATTGTTCTGATGAAGATTGACCTGTCCAGCAACATCAATATCCTTTATTGCTCCCAGAATACAACTGTGCAGATCTAGGTCATAGAGTTCGGCCACATCATGATTTACCACCATATCACAATCAAGATATAATATTTTATGGTAATCTGGCATAATCTCCGGAATAATCAGCCGATAGTAGGTTTCTACCGACAGGTGATGATTGACAAATAATTTCTCGGCATCAAAATATTCACAAACCCGTGCAAAACGAATGGAAATATTTTCATAATTCCGAGCAGCCATGGCAATCAGGCTGCGGTTTTTCTCCGAGATGTCGTTGAACAGGACAATTATATCATATTGTCTTGTTGGGCTGGCATTAGCCACAATGGATTGAATCATCACATCCAGATATGGCGCAAATTTATCATTTGCTGATAAAACAATCGGGACTCCATTCTGGAATACCGGTTCCAGCCTGATTTTTGGTGCCGTGTCATGAAAAAGCGTTTTAGGCAATTCAAATGTTTTGATATCCTTCTGTTCTTTCAGATATGTATAGTAAATACCACAAAGGCGTTCCGCAAGATATCCCATCACCCGATACTCTTCCACACTGTACCAGGTCATATCGATTCTCTTCTCCGCCTCAAACAGAATATCAAAAAGCCACTCACAATATTTATGATAGACCTCCTTCTTCATGATAAACATATTGCACTCATGTGCCGTAGAAGACTTCATATACTGTTTAACATAAGGCTCAAATTCCGGATATTTTTCCGCCAGCACCTGCAGAGTGATATCCAGATCCTTTCGATGCTGGAAAGGTGCCACCCCATACTCATGATACACATCCATGGGCTTTCCGCCTTCCAGAACCCTGGGATAATTTCTTCCTTTCACAAATATAGCATCATATTTTGTGATTAAAGCCTTCATGACTTCCGGCTTAAGCTGAATCTCTTCAATCACATCATCGGTAATTCTGTCATATGCCAGATTGCCCCATCCATCATCTTTATTCAAATCCGTATCGAAGGCAAAATAACGTCTATAATGGAAAAAGCCATAATAATCTGCGTCATCATTCTTCCATGCCCAATACTGCGCCGTCAACTCGCAGTAAGTCCTGTTTCGATCTGAGATATGATCTCCCTCATCATCATGAAGCATCCCATCCAACCGTTTTCCGTTAATTGCAGTCCCTACCTGAATTGGGTACAAGTATGGATTTTCCGGCACAAACGACGGCTTATGGCACACAACATAGATTTTAATATTAGGATTATTATTTTCCATTATCAACTTCCTTTTCCAAACAAACTCTTTATTCAAAGCTTCTAAGGTATGCTTCACATACCTCCTGCGAACTGCCTTTCATCATGACTTCTCCCTTATTAATCCAGATTGCATGATCACACAGTTTCTTCACAGTTTTTGTATCATGAGATACAAAAAGTAATGTGGTACCACCTGCAAGCATCTCCCGCATGCGAACCTGACATTTATCCTGAAACGCCACATCACCTACAGCCAGAACTTCATCCACAATCAAAATTTCCGGTCGTACAATCGTTGCGATTGCAAATCCAAGCCTTGCAGACATACCGGAAGAATAATTTTTTATCGGCATATCCATGAAATCATGCAGTTCCGCAAAATCAACAATTTCATCGAAATGTTCATTCATGAATTCTTTACTGTAACCAAGCACTGCACCATTCAGATAGATATTCTCCCGTGCAGTCAGTTCTCCATCAAAACCAGCGCCCAGCTCAATCAGTGGAGCGATGCTTCCCCGAATCGTAACGCTGCCTTTATATGGCTTCAAAATTCCACAGATCAGCTTTAACAGTGTGGATTTACCGGAGCCATTGGTTCCCACAAGCCCCCATGCCTCTCCCCGCTTCACTTCAAAGCTCACATCTTTCAGAGCAAGAAATTCCTGAAACATCAGCTGCCGTTTCATCAACTTCACAAAATATTCCTTTAGGTTGTCAATCTTCTCTGATGCCATGTTGAAACGTACGGTCGCATTCTTCACCTTAATTACATAATCTTGATCACTCGCCATAACACACCTCATTAGATATACAGAATAAACTTATCCTGTGTTTTTAAGAAAGCACCGGTTCCGATCACAAGGAACAGGAATGCAGTTACGGTTCCGGCAATTAACAGATACGGATCAGGCATCCGGCATTCCAGAACGATCTGTCGGAACTGAGCAATATAAAAGTACATCGGATTCAGCCCTTCCACCAGCATGCGCAGCTCATCCGGAAGAAGCGTAATCGGATAAAACATAGGAGTCAGATACATCCATGCTGTAAGCAGCGCATTATATATATACTGAATATCCCGGAAAAATACAGCTCCCTGAGCCAGCAGCATACCCAATCCCAGGCAAAAAACATATTCCTGAAACAGGATAAAAGGTATTAAAAGATAATATACATTAGGTGTCACCTTGCATACCACAAATACAATGACCAAAGCACCCATCGCAAATAATGTATTCACAAAGGAACTGGTTACTTTGGATACCGTAAATACATACTTTGGCACATATGTCTTTTTCAGCAGTGCCGCATTTCCGGTAATGGAAAAAATTGCCTGATTCGTTGATTCACTCATAAAGTTAAACAATGTCTGTCCGATAATCAGGTATACAGGGAAATTCTGAATATCCGATCGGAACATACTGGAAAATACGATTACCATAATGACCATAATCATCAGAGGATTCAAAATACTCCATAGATACCCCAGAAAACTTCTGCGATATTTCAATTTAATATCTTTTGCCACCAATTGCTGCATCAAAAAACGATATTGATAAAATCCACCCAGTCTTCGCAAAAATAAATTCATCTTTTCTCCTATCTCAAAAAGATATTCCGAAGTAATATCCGTCTTTTCGATCCTGCCGGAAACATCTTATTGACTTTTCTCATATCTATTTTTATTTTCAATTTTGTCGGCTTCAACTGAAATACTCTTATATTTCCTACCGTATGACTTGTCTGTTCCAGATCCGTATTATAAAATTTCAGATACGGCAGTTCCGCGCAGGTTATTCCATGCTCTCTTTGGTACGTATAAAATACACCAAATAAACGTTCTGCCAGATATCCCATCAGTCGATTCACTTCATACTCATTTTGTGGAAATGCTTCACTCCTTTCATAAGTTTCAAGAATATCAAATAGCCAGGAAGCATACTCCATATATAAAGACCTTTTCATGATGAACATATTCATATAATAAATGTCTCTGGAATCCATATAAGTCTGCACAGCTTTCTGATATTGCGGATACTTTTCATTCAATATATGCAAAACCGTATCCAGAGGTCTCGAATCGTGATACTGACAATACTGCTTATAAACGCTCACGTTAATCCGCTCTCGCAATACCGTGATCATGTCATAGTTTCTGATCACCTCTTCCATCATGGATTCCTGCAGTTTATAGGCAGAAAGATCTTCCCGAATATCATCCAGTTCTATATAAGGACAGATGTTTTTCTTTGTCCGCAGCTTTCCCCTCGGATCCACTTCATAAGCTTCTGCAAAAGATAAATATCTCCTGTAATGAAAAAATCCATAATATTCTGCTTCACAATTCCGCCAAGCCCAGTATTGTGCTGTCAACTCGCAGTATATCCGATTCTTCGATGAAATATTATCTCCATCATCATCTGGCAACATACCAGGCAGCCGTTCTTTTGCCAGGGCTGCTCCAACCTGAATCGGATATAAAAGCTTGTTATCCAGAACATAGGTGGGCTTATGGCAAGCCACAAAAATTTTTATCATTCCTTCACACCCTCTGTACTTTCCTTCAGGAATAAAATCTTAGGTGTCATAAATATCAGTTTCAAATCCAGCAGCAAGGAATAATTTCTGATATACGTCAAGTCCAGTTTCAGTTTATCATATGGCGTTGTATTGTATTTACCATATACCTGAGCATAACCGGTAAGTCCCGCCTTTACCTGTAAGCGATAAGAAAATTCTGGAATCTCCTTCTCCAGTTCTGCCGCCAGCTCCGGACGTTCCGGACGTGGTCCCACAATCGACATATCCCCTTTCAGAATATTGTAAATTTGCGGCAGTTCATCCATCCTTGTAGCTCTGAGCAATTTCCCAACCGGAAGAATTCTGGAGTCTCCTTCCGCTGCCAAACGAGCCACTCCATCTTTTTCCGCATCCTGAATCATAGTTCGAAATTTAAAAATTTCAAATTCCTTGCCATCTTTTGTCAATCGAGTCTGTTTATAAATAACCGGACCTCCGTCAGTCAATTTAATGCTGATCGCAATAATCAGAAAAAAAGGTGCCGTGATAATTGCTCCGACAGATGCCATTATAATATCAACAATCCGTTTTGCAAACTCCTGCTCGATCTGCAAGCCTGAATTGTTTCTGGATAACAGCAATGGTGAGTCGAACAGGTTCAGTTCATATGAGCTTCTCAGCAAAATATCAGAAATCTTCGGTACACTGTAAGTTCTGATGTGTTTGGCAAAACAATACTTAATAATCAGATTTCTCTCATGCGATGGCATATCTCCCACGATAATCCCATCAAATTTGTGAATTTCCTTAATCAAGCGCTCCATCCCAACCCGATAATTGATAATCTCACAAATCTCATATTTATCCTCGCGGGCATTCATCTTTTCCAACAAATGATAATCCGAACGGTCTCCTGAAATCAACAGCATCTTTCTCGGCGGAAACACTTTCACATACAGCCATTGAAAAATCATCGTCCACAGGGTAATCACTGCCGCATCCACCAGGACGATCACAACAAGCGGTAACGGTGTCGTAAACTTTTTGTCCTGAAGAGCAATCTGAAAATATGTAATAAAATTAGTAAAAACTACTGCCAAAATCTGAGAATAAATCAGATTTCCCTTTCTCAGGAATCCCACCTTAAACCCGCCATACATATGCAGGAAAAATATCAGGAGCAATCCATAGATAAAGATCATCACCCAGTTACCTTTGCGAAAAAATGGGGCTGAAATAATTTTATTGTAATGATTAATCCAAACGAAGCCATATATCCCCGTTAATAGCCCTGTCAAAACAACCGCAAACCCCATCTTAATCAGGCGTTTATACTTTTCAAACGTATTCATATTTGTTCCTCTGAATCATTGTCTTTCTAGTTACAATGCTCTTAAAAATTGCATAATAACCTTCCTTACAGTATATCACCTAATGCAAAATACCGCAACTGAAGAGACTTTGAAAAAAATTGGTTTTTTTTAATATTTTACGACAATTTTGCTTTATAAAGTACAATATTTGTGATTTGTTATCCATAGGTTTTTATTGAGGTAACATAATGCCAAAAACGACAGCCCCATAACATACGCAAACCGGGAGTTTAAGGCCAGTGCATTTACTGCTTATTACAGTGTGCCGGAGAATGATGCAGATTGCCGCACTTTGCAAAAGATACCCGGAAGATACAGACAAAGGGTTCACCGAATCTCAACTACAAAATAACTGTATAAAGACATACAAGACCGGAGCGCATGCTATTTCACCGCTCCCGGCCTTGTACGATCTAAAATTATTCCCTTTTCTCTCTGCACGCTGCCATCCCTGCACTCACCATCAGCCACATCATCGGCGTAGCGATCGGCAGATTCAGATTCACTGCCGCCTGGGCGCTGTAACAAAGCACAGCCACACAGCATCCAATCACGCACGGATGTTTATCCAGATTCTTGCAAAACTTTACGATCGCCGCTGCTATAAATACCACATAGGCTGCCAGTCCGATTGGTCCGATCGTCAGAAGCAGATGCAGATATTCATTGTGTGCATTATCAAACACCTGGTTGGTTGCCTGAATCATCTCATGCCGAATCTCATTCGTCGTTAAAATTCCAAATGTATCCGGTCCATAACCAAACAGCTTATGCATCACCGGGAAATTCTGATACATCTCCAGAGATTTTCGCCAGATATACCCTCGGTTTGTTCCCCAGCTGTCATTAAATACCAGATAGTATCCCAAAGAGCCATAGCGCGCCCCGTTTCCAGCCACATTGGCGTCAAACAAAGCGAAGCACAACCCCAGCACGCACACAACAATAAATATACCCCATGCCATCACCAGGTGCTTTCCGGGCTGCTCTTGCGCTTTTCCTGGCTTCCTGCCGATAAAATACACCGCTGCCGCCATTCCCCAAAGTAACCACACCACGATCGGCAGACCACCGAATCCGACAATCACGCGGAACAGACTTACCAGTCCAATCACAACATCCGCATATACCTGATTGATAAAATCAATGCATTGTGTCACAGTAAAGAAAGACGCTGCCATTACCAAATACCGCAACACACCGCTCCAAGTTCGGAACAGCACAAACGGAAGGAATGCAAACAACACCCCCAGAGCCAGATAGGCATTATCACTGCAGCCCATAACGATGGCAAAAAACGTCACAACCAGACAAATATAATACCATATGATTCTTCCGATGCTTTTCGCTGTAGCAAACATCGCCGCGGCAAAACCCATAATCAATGCCACATACGCCGTATACGTATTGATATTGCCCACCGTTGAAGTAAACATCGTGGACTGCTCCGGTTTGATATGTGTCCGGAACTGCAGGATATCCAGCTGGAAATAGTCCGTGATTCCGATAAAGCACATAATCATACCGCTGATCAGGAATACATCCAGCAGCCATCCCCGTATCTTCCAGCATCTGCTGATCAGGAAATAGGAAGCCACATATAACGTCATCAGGAATAATCCGGTATAACGCCCTTCATTACCCCAGAAGGATTCGTAGAAATATTCAGACTGG
>JALFIB010000093.1 GCA_022776305.1 Lachnospiraceae bacterium | reverse complement strand
ACACGCCAATAGACATCTTCGCCGATACAGGCCCGGATGATGATGGCAGTAAAAGGCAGGAAAAACACAAGAAGGAGAACGAGGGAGTAAAGAAGGATCCCTTTTTTGCTTTCTTCTTTCTTTTTTTGGAAGAGAAGATAGATGATCGAAAGTATCAGAAGATATTGATAAAAACCATCTCCCCAGTATTGGTTCCATGTGGATAAAATCCAGATTAAAGTATTTTTCATATGATTCCTTTATTCCTCAGTACTAAGATTAAAACGTATGTGATGCCTAAAATGACAGATGGAATACAGCAGGCGAGCCCGGCAAACATTTTTTTGATACTTTTAAAACGGATCGCCCCTATCACTGTAAAAAGTCCCATGATAATGGGAGCCAGTATGATTCCTGTTGAAGATAACAGGCATGCCCCGAGGTTTGCCATTCCATATAACAGCCAAGGATAGGCAGGTTTTTTTTCAAAAACAATGGTCAAGGACAGATATAAAATCAAAGGGATCATAAAAGCTGCCAAAACAGCTTTTCCCTGCCATAATCGCACCATTTGGAAATTTCCCGCATTATAGGCAGAGTAGGCAGAAAACCAGCAGAGTATCACGGCAATGCACAAGAAAATACCCTGAGTATCTTTGCCTTTTGAAAACCATTTTTTCCCCAGCTGGTATAATACCAGATAAACAGCAGGAAGAAAAACAGCAGGAAAAACAGTGTGTGCAGTGATGGCAGCGTGCAGCCCTCCGCAGAGTTCACTGATCACCGCAAGATAGATCGGGAAAGGGGAGAGGATGTACCTGCGCGGAAGCCTGTTGTAAGGAATACCGGTATAGGCATTGATCCGGAAAATACTGTCTTCTTGTATCGCTGTTGTGGCAGCTCCTACATAAAGGGCGTCATCCGCGTCATAATGTGCATACTTAACTACCACAAAAACCTGCAAGACGACGAGTAAAATGGCGATCCAGAAAAAGACAGATGTGCTTCGGATCTTTTTTGCGGTGGGAAGCCAATGGGAAAATCCCTGCTTTTTAATAAAGAAAACTCCGGTGGCAGCCGTAAGCAGCATCACAGCTCCATAGCAGAGAACCAGTATGTGCAGCGGTATGTTGAGGTACATAAGAAGTAAGGTGAGTATTTCTGCAGCAGAAAAAGAAAACAGGTAGCCTGCGAGAAAGCTCTCACCAATGGTAAAATCCCGGTTTTTTCTTAAAAACAAAGCTCCTGAAGCCGTCGGGATAAGAAGAAGCCAAAAACCGGCCAGAAGCGCTTTTATGATAAAATGCATAAGTGATCTCCAAAATGTGATTGTGTGAAACAGTTCAGAATTTCCCATAAATGTATGAACTGTTGTGATCAGTTCTTTGTTTAACGATAACAATTCTTGTGGAAAAAATCAAGTTGTTCTTTCGCAAAATGGTCATTGAAGAAGTAGGAAATAATGGGTATACTATTTATGGGTTTTAGAGAAAAAGGTTAGAAAAGCGGGGCATGGAAAATGACAGAGGTTCAAAATAGAGAGCAGATCGAAAAACAGCTTTTCGAATTGCCCATTGTACAGTATGCATGGCTTCCTGTTCAGGAGATACAGTTTTCGGACCGTGTCCGCAGTATCTGCCGGGAGGAATGCCCACGTTATGGAAAAAGCTGGTCCTGTCCGCCGGGGGTAGGTACAGTAGAATCATGCCAAAAAAGATGTATGGAGTATGACGGAGCGTTTGTGTTTACAACCATCGCTGAGGTAAATGACGCATCCAATATGGAGGAGACACTTGCAACCCGCGGTGCCCATGAAGCGGTGACATGCCAGATACAGGAGATTTTTAGCCGGTATGGACAAAAGACCCTTGCCATGTCCGGAGAATCCTGTTCTATCTGCGAAAATTGTGCTTATCCCGATGCACCCTGCCGTTTCCCGGAAAAGATGATCCCCTGCATAGAAGGATTCGGGATCATCGTTCCTCTTCTGGCTGAAAAAGCAGGAATAGAGTTCGACAATGGAGGGAACACAGTGACTTGGTTCGGCATGGTATTGTTCACAAATTTACCATAAATCTGTCACATTTCGGTCAAAGGAAGGCAATATACTCAAGGCATAAATTCAGAGGAGGGATTTATATGAAGAAAAAAACATTGATTTCATTGTTATGTGCAGGCGTATTAACGGTTGGTGCGTTCACCGGACTGACTGGTTTTGCAGATAAAAAAGATGCAGAAGATCAAGTGACTGGTACTGGTGAGTACACCTTACTTTCCACAGCAGATGTAGACAAGGCGGAAGAGGTGACAACAGACGGCACCATTACAGGGGTGGTGGATGTAGCCGCAGAAGTGATGCCGGCAGTCGTATCGATTACAAATAAATCTGTGCAGGAGGTTCAGGACCTGTTCAGCATGTACGGCATTTATGGATATGGCGGCAGAAATGGAAACGGCAGGACTTACACTTATGAGAGTGAAAGCTGCGGATCCGGTATTATCATCGGGCAGAATGATGAAGAGCTTTTGATCTGTACCAACAACCACGTTGTGGAAGGCGCCACAGAGATCACAGTAGGTTTCGTGGATGATGAAATATGTCAGGCAGCTGTAAAAGGAACGGATGCAGACAATGATCTGGCTGTTGTGGCAGTAAAACTGTCAGATATTCCGGACGCAACACTGGATCAGATCAAGATCGCACAGATCGGTGATTCTGACCAGCTTCAGGTAGGCCAGCAGGTAGTTGCTATCGGAAATGCGCTTGGATACGGCCAGTCAGTCACCACAGGTATTGTCAGTGCTTTGAATCGCACGATCCAGATGGACGGATATGACAATACGAAACTGATCCAGACCGATGCAGCCATCAACGGCGGTAACAGCGGCGGTGCTTTGCTTGACATGAACGGACATGTAGTAGGTATCAACTCTGCAAAAGTGGCAGCTTCCGGTGTTGAGGGTATGGGATATGCGATCCCCATCTCTTATGCAAAACCGATCCTTGAGGATTTGATGAACAAAAAGACACGTACAGAGACCGTTGACGAGGAAGACAGTGCATATATCGGAATATCCGGACAGGGCGTAACCAGTGAGATGTCAGAGCTTTACGGTATTCCGCAAGGCATCTTTATCACAGAAGTAGCAGAAGACAGCCCGGCAGAGGAAGCAGGACTGCAGAAGGGAGACGTCATCACGAAGTTTGACGGAAGTTCTGTATCTTCCATGACGGATCTCAAAGATATGCTTGCCTACTATGCGGCAGGTGAAACCGTAAATATTGCAGTAAGTACGGCAGATGACGGAGAATATGAGTCCAATAAGATTGAACTGACATTGGGAGCACTCTCCGATTACCAGCAGGACAATCAGTAAGCACGAAACAATTCGTACGGCATCTTTTGATCTTAACATCATTCTGATATAATAAAAACAAAAACAGCGCATCTTAGAGCAGAGGGCTTAAAAACCCTCTGCTTTTGGGGCGTTTCGGGAGGAGAATATGATTATTACAGTGACCATGAACCCGGCAATTGATAAGACCGTGGATATCCAGAGCTTTCTTCACGGCGGCTTAAACCGTATTACCCGCACTTGCCAGGATGCCGGAGGCAAGGGAATCAATGTTTCCAAGACCATCCACCATCTGGGAGGGGAGACAGTTGCTGCTGGATTTGTGGCAGGAAGTACAGGGGAGTTTATTGAAAAGGCTTTAAAGGAATATGGGATCCGGACAGATTTTATTCCGGTGGAGGGCGAAACAAGGACAAACACAAAAATCGTAGAGACTGCCGGTATAGTGACCGAATTAAATGAGCCGGGTCCGGAGGTAACGAAAGAGCATGTTGAAAAATTGATCCAGAAATTGGAAGGATATGCCTCTCCTGATACTTTGGTCGTGCTTTCCGGAAGCATTCCCCGGGGCGTTGACAGAAATATTTATGGTGTGATCACGGAGAGGATGCATGAGCGAGGGGCAAGTGTGCTGCTTGATGCAGACGGAGGTTTGTTTGCCCAGTCCCTGTATGCCGCACCGGATATCGTAAAACCGAACCGGGTAGAGCTGGAGCAGTATTTTGGACAGCCGGATGCAAAGGAGAAAGACCTGATCCGCATGGGAGAGGAACTGTTGGAGAAAGGAATACAGCTTGTGGCTATTTCCATGGGCAGCGAGGGAGCATTGTTTTTGAAAAAAGGCTGCCGTATCAAATGTCCCGGCCTGCAGGTGAAGGCACACTCCACCGTGGGTGCAGGGGATGCCATGGTAGCAGCTCTTGCTATGGCTTGGCAGCAGCACCTTCCTTTTGAAAAAGCGGCAGCTTTAGGTATGGCTACTTCCGCTGGGGCGGTTACCACCATCGGGACGAAACCACCCACAAAAGAAATGGTAGAAACGCTGCTGGGGCAGGTTCAGATACAGTATATTTAAGCAAAAAATTAGGAAAATCCTGCATAAAACTAAAAAATATTTGCCAAATGCTCATCTGCATTGTATAATAATGTCGCATGTGTGCGACGGAGCAGACAAAAGGGATACCCGCGGCAGCAGAGCCGTGGGTTTTTTTGTATCTGTTTGGAGACGGATCAATGAAAGCTTAAAAAGGGATTCTGAACAGGTATGATTCTAAAAAATGTCTGCCAAATTATTTAAACAAGGAGGCAAACCATATGTCATACACAGAAGAGGTTTATGACCGCGTCGTAGCTCAGAATCCAAATGAGCCGGAATTCCATCAGGCAGTAAAAGAAGTGCTTGATTCCTTGAAAATCGTCATTGATGCCAACGAAGAAAAATATCGTGCAGCAAGTTTGCTGGAAAGACTTGTTGAGCCGGAAAGAATCATTTCTTTCAGAGTACCGTGGGTAGACGATAACGGTAAAGTACAGGTGAACAAAGGATACCGTGTACAGTTCAACAGTGCCATCGGACCGTACAAGGGAGGACTTAGATTCCATCCGTCAGTAAATCAGGGTATTTTGAAATTCTTAGGATTTGAGCAGATCTTTAAGAACTCCCTGACAGGACTTCCCATCGGAGGCGGTAAAGGTGGTTCTAACTTTGACCCGAAGGGCAAATCAGACCGTGAAGTCATGGCATTCTGCCAGAGCTTTATGACAGAGCTCTCCAAATACATCGGTGCAGATGAGGATGTACCTGCAGGAGATATTGGTGTAGGCGGAAGAGAGATTGGTTACCTGTACGGACAGTATAAGAGACTGACAGGGCTGTATGAAGGCGTCCTGACAGGAAAAGGCCTTACATGGGGCGGTTCTCTTGTACGTACGCAGGCTACAGGATATGGCCTTGTATATATTTTGGATGCAATGCTGAAAGACCACAATATGGAACTGGCCGGAAAGACAGTTGTTGTATCCGGTTCAGGAAACGTTGCAATCTATGCTACAGAGAAAGCACAGCAGCTTGGTGCAAAAGTAGTAGCTATGAGCGATTCAAACGGCTACATTTACGATCCGGAAGGAATTAAGCTTGACATCGTAAAAGATATCAAGGAAGTGCGCCGCGGCAGAATCAAAGAGTATGTGCAGGAAGTTCCAAGTGCTGTTTATACAGAAGGCAAGGGTATCTGGACAATCAAATGTGATATCGCTCTTCCGTGCGCAACACAGAACGAGCTGAACCTTGACGATGCAAAGGCATTGAAGGCAAACGGATGCTTCGCAGTTGCAGAAGGTGCAAATATGCCGAGCACACGTGAAGCTACCGATTACATTCTGGAGCAGGGAATGCTGTTCCTGCCGGGTAAAGCTTCTAATGCCGGTGGTGTAGGTACTTCAGCACTTGAGATGTGCCAGAACAGCATGCGTCTGAGCTGGACATTTGAAGAGGTAGATGAAAAGCTGCAGCAGATGATGAACAATATTTATGAGAAGATCTCCGATGCAGCAAAACGCTACGGCGTAGAGGGCAACTACGTGATCGGTGCAAATATCGCCGGTTTTGAGAAGGTTGCTGATGCTATGCTGGCACAGGGTATCTGCTAATTGCAAGAATATTGGATTTTCAAAGACAAAATATGCTTTGGTTTCCGGATTATAAAATAGTATAAGATAAAATACCTGATCGGTCTTAGGCTGGTCAGGTATTTTTTACGTTATAGAGGATATTACGATTCCCTATAACGTAAAAACTTGAAATATTATCGGTAAAGCGTTAAAATCTTATTGGCGGAGGTGAGAGGATTGGTATTGAAACAATATTTGAAAGAAAAGAATATTTCTATACGACAGATGTCTATTATGACCAACATCCCATACACTACATTAAATGACATTGTAAATAACCGAGTTTTCATGGAAGACTGCCAATATAAAACTTTAAAGAAAATTGCCGATTTTGTGAATCTATCCATTGATGATCTGGTATACCAAAAAGAAGATTTCCAAACGTTTCGAAATAAGCTGCACCACAGGATTAAGGTTTCAGATGAATTGGATTTGCTGGTGGAAGTGTTGGAGCATAAAGAAATAGATTATTATTATTTTCATGATGATTTATTAAAAGCATTTTATATGCTTAGTCTGGCAGATTATATATCTCGAAAGAATAACCTGCCACTTTGTATTGATTACTCAGAGCTGAGACGGAAAAAATTAAAAGAGCCATATTATGTGGGTGATATGGTGGAATGGAGAGACGACAAAAACTGTATTGAGGAATTTTTGGCGCATAATATTTATGAAGGGGATCTTTACGATGCGGTATGAAAAAAATTATATTCATAAGGACAATGCTTATGAGATAATAAAAGCTTTTGCCAAGGAGTATCGTAGGATAAATGGAGAAAGGATACCTGCAGAAATAATCATTGTGGGAGGCGGCAGCATCCTGCTGAATTATGGATTTAGGGAGTTTACGCAAGATTTTGACATTATGGTCAGTTCTACAGTTGAGATAAAGGATATTGTTCACAAGGTTGCTGACCAGTTTAATCTTTTTGATGACTGGATGAATACAGATTTTAAAAACACAATTTCTTATTCGGATAAACTTCGGAAGGTTTCCAAGCATAAATATTCATTTAACCATGGCAGCCTTGAAATTCGTACCGTAAAAGATGAATATTTGATCGCTATGAAAATGGTTGCTGCCCGCAGTTATAGGAATGATATCTCGGATATTATAGGTATTTTGTTATATGCCCAAAAAGCCGGAAATCGTATTACAATGGAACAAATCGACCATGCTTTAAGTGTACTGTATGATAATCCGGAAGGAATTGTGAGAGAAGAATTGTTCCGTCAAGTTGAAAGATATACAAACATGGACTGTTCGGATCTTTATACTGCTTATTGGGAAATGAAAGATAAAGAAAAACGAACAAAAGAAGACATTGTAGAAATCAGTGAAAAGTATCCGGATGTTGTGGCTGAAAAAAGTGTAGAAAGTATTATTGAGGAAATACGCAAAAAGCGTGGAAATTAAGGGGAAATGATGAAATTTTTTCATATATCAGACCTTCATATCGGAAAACGTGTCAACGGTTTTTCTATGCTGGAGGATCAAAAATACATTTTAAATCAAATCATAGAGCTGGCAAAAGAGCAGGAGCCGGATGGAATATTCATTGCCGGGGACTTGTATGATAAATCCACTCCGTCGGCAGAAGCCGTGGAAATGGTGGACTGGTTTTTGTCACAGGCAGCACAGCTTGGGATCAAAGTATGGGCCATCAGCGGGAACCATGATTCGGCTGAACGGGTGGCATATGGGAGCAGGATGCTGGAGCAGGCCGGGATCCATATGGCGAAAGTGTTTGACGGGACGCTGCAGTCATATACGTATACCAAAGAAGGGGATGAAAAAGCATATATCTGGCTTTTGCCTTATATCCGTCCTGCTCAGGTAAGACGGTTTTTCCCGGACAAGACCATTGATACGACGCAGCAGGCGGTGAAAGCAGTTTTAGAGACCGCAAAACTGCAACATGACGGAACGAATATTTTAATCATGCACCAATTTATCGCCGGTGCTGCTGTGTGCGACTCAGAGGAGATGTCTATTGGTGGTTTGGATCAGGTGGATGTATCTGTGCTGGAAGGATTCGACTATGTGGCACTGGGACATTTACACAGGCCCCAGAAGGTTATGGGGGAAAATGTGAGATACTGCGGTTCTCCTTTAAAGTATTCCTTTTCGGAAGCAGGACAGGAAAAATCGGTTACGGTGATTGAGACGGGGCCGGAGCCCGGGAAAATAAAAATTGATACACTGCCATTGGTTCCACGCCTTGACCTGCGGGAGATGAAGGGTCCGATGGAGAAAATCTTACAAAAAGAGGTTTCTGCATCTGCAAACCCGGAAGATTACCTTCACATTACTTTGACGGATGAAGAGGAGATCCTGGATGCCATAGGAAAGGTGCGGGAAGTATATCCGAATATTATGAAGCTGGATTTTGAGTCTTCGGGACAAAAGAGTCAGGAAGAAGAGACGGAGATCCAAATTGATAAAAAGACTCCCGGAGAGCTTTTTGCAGAATTCTTTTTCCGGCAAAACGGCAGGGATATGAACCAGAAGCAGGAAAAGACAGTGGAAAAACTCATGAATGAGATATTCGGAAGGGATGTTTGAAAGAGTTGTTTGTAAGAAATATTTGCTTGAAATACATCGTAACAGAAGAAGAGAGGGGGCAGGAAAATGAGGCCTGAAAAGCTTACCATGTGTGCCTTTGGACCTTATGCGGACCAGATAGAAATTCCTTTTTCTGCTTTCGGGACACATGGGATCTATTTGATCACAGGGGATACGGGAGCAGGGAAAACCACTATATTTGACGGGATCGTGTATGCTTTGTACGGAGAAGCCAGCGGGGATACGAGAAAACCGGACATGCTCCGCTCCGATTTTGCAAATCCCACGCAGAAAACGTATGTGGAGCTTGTTTTTTCCTGCCATGGAAAAACTTATACGATCATCAGGAATCCGGAATATATGAGGCCCAAAACCAGAGGGGAAGGGATGACAAAAGAAAGTGCAGATGCAGTTTTAACGTATCCTGACGGACGTGTGGTGACGGGAAGCAGGCAGACAATAAAAGCAGTGGAGGAGCTGCTGGGCCTTGATCGAAGCCAGTTCACCCAGATCGCTATGATCGCCCAAGGTGATTTTTTAAAGCTGCTTCTTGCCGGGACAGACGAGAGGGGAAAAATATTCCGAAAGATCTTTCATACAGGGAAATACGTTGATTTTCAGGATGAATTAAAGAAACGTCTGGGCGAGACGAGGCGGGCATATGAGGAAGTGAAAAGGGATGCCGGTCAGGCTATGCAGGAGATCATCCTGCCGCAGGAACCGGGACGCAGCCGTCCTATTTCGGAGATCATGGAAATGCATCCTGATACGGTATCGGAGGAACTGGTTTTCGTATTGCGTGACCTTCTGAAGGAAGAAGAACATCGACAGGAGGAAGATGAAAAAAGAGAGAAAGAGCTGGGGCAGGAGCTGCTGATGCTTCAGGAAAAACTGGCAAAATGGGAGATGGCCCGGCAGGCAAGGCAGGAAAGCGCAGAAAAAAGGCAGAAGCTTGGGGAATTGAAAGAGAACCGGCTGGTTTTCGAAGAGGAATACCATAAGGCAAAAGAACAGGAGCCCTTGGCGCAGCAGGCAGGAGAGCGGCTGGCCGTGCTGTCAGAACAGATGGGACAGTATGATATTCTGGCTTCTTTAGAACAAAAGGTACAGGAGCTTCAAACAAATGAGACCAAGGAAAGAGAAACCCTCAAGGGTCTGGAACAACAATCGGAAAATTGCCGGAAGGAAATAGAAAGCTGCCAGAAGAGGCTGAAAGAGCTGGGGGAACCGGAACAAGAGCTTTTGAAGCTTCAGGCCAAGGAAGAGAAGTGCAGGAAAGGGCAGGACGACCTTGCACAGCTGGAAAAAATGCTGCAGGAGCTTTTCAGACAGAAAAAAGTAGTGGATGCTGCAGATGCAGAATTTGTGAAAGCCCGTGAAAACAGCACGGCGCTGGGAAAAGAGTATGTGGAATTGGAAGCACTTTTCTTAAGCGGGCAGGCAGGGGTGCTGGCTGGAACGCTGATGGAGGGAACTCCTTGTCCTGTCTGTGGGTCCTTGCATCATCCGGATCCTGCTGTGGTGAAAAAAGATGTTCCGTCGGAGGAAGAACTGCGCTTGGCGGCTGCGAAGCGGGATCAGGCGCTGGCAAAGGCTACAGAAGCTTCCGGACGGGCTGCCGGGGAGCGGGGAAACCTTGAACAGAGACTTACTTCCTTAAAAGAATGGTGTCTGCGGGAGCAGCTGGAAATAAACAGTGCAAGAGAGGCTGCAGAATACCTGAAAACCAGAAGCCGGGAATGGAAAGAACTCTCAGACCAGTACAGGATGCAGAGGGAAGAATTTACGGCGCTGCAAAGTGAAAAGAGATCAATCACAGAACAACAGCCGGTATTAGAAGAAAAACTGCAGAGGCTGCAGCAAAAGCGGGAGAAGAGCGCATACGACCGGATCCAGTATAAAACGAAGCTGGAAGAGGCGGTCAAAAGAAAAGAAGAGTTAAAAGGACAGCTGCACTATGAGAGCCGGAAGGCGGCGCAGGAAGCAGTCCGCCGGTTTACCCAGACGAGGAATGACCTGCTGGACAAAATACAGAATGCCCAGAAACAGCTGGAACAATGCACCCGGAACATTCAGGCAGAGGAAAAAGCTCTTGAAATCTTAGAAACGAAGGCTGTATGGGAAGAGAAAGAATCAAAAGAAGAACTGTTGGAGAGAAAACGCATTCTGGGAGAAGAGCGTGAAAATCTTATGCAGAATCAGAGGCAGCGCCATTTATTGCTGCAGTCCGACAGGCGGGTGCTGGAGCGGATGGAAAAGGGCCGTAAGAGACAAGAGCAGATTGAAGAAGACTATAAAATATTATCATCCTTATCCGATACGGCAAACGGTGAGCTGAGAGGAAAACCGAAGCTGGCGTTTGAACAGTATATCCAGTCCGTTTTCTTCGGGCAGATCATCCGTGAAGCCAATAAGCGTTTTTCTGTTATGACTGATGGCAGATATTTATTGAAGCGCCGGGAGACGGCAGATAATCTCCGGAGCCAGACTGGATTGGAATTAGATGTATTTGATTATTACACTGGAAAACGAAGAAGCGTACAGAGCCTTTCCGGAGGAGAATCCTTTAAAGCTTCATTATCTCTGGCTCTCGGACTGGCGGATGTAGTACAGCAGAACGCGGGAGGTGTCCAGCTTGATACCGTATTTATTGATGAGGGATTCGGGTCCCTTGATCAGGAATCACTGAATCAGGCAATAAAAATACTGAATGATCTTGCAGGTACAAGCCGTCTTGCAGGCATTATCTCCCATGTAGAAGAATTAAAGCAGCGGATCGATAAAAAGATCATTGTAAAAAAAGGGACAACCGGAAGCATTTTGGAGGTTGTCTCTGAACAATTACCTTAATTTATAGAAAACTTGGGAAATACACATTTTCCTCACATTTTTATGATTAAATAATTACAAATAAGTTACAAAAGTTTTTCAAAAATATGATATTTGTAAGGCGAGGAAGAAAAATGGAGGGAAATATAACACAGAAAAGTGTTAAGGTTTTTTTGGTAGAGGATGAAGATAAACTGCGCAGCACCATTGAGGAATATCTGGTCATGAGTGGGTATGTAACGGAGTGTGCCCGGGATGCAGACGGGGTGCTGGGCCTGCTTTCAAGGAGCGAAGGAGAATGGCCGGATCTGATCCTGCTGGATATTATGCTCCCATCCATGAGCGGTTTTGAGCTTTTGAAACAGATCCGTGAGAAATCAGAGGTCCCTGTTATCATTCTTACAGCGAGATGCAGCGAGGAAGACCAGTTGCGGGGGTTTGCTCTGGGAGCGGACGATTATCTTGTGAAGCCCTTTTTGCTGTCTGTGTTAAAGGCACATATCGAAGCCCTCCTGCGTAGGGTGAACGGAAATAGCCGGAGGAAAAGCTATGGGATCATCTCCGTGGACAGGGAAGGACATAAAGTGTTTGTAAACGGGGAAGAGATCATTTTGACACCGAAAGAATATGAAGTATTAAATTTTCTTATGATAAATGAAAAAATCGTGCTATCCAGAGACCGAATGTTAGATGAGATATGGGGAGTTGATTATAACGGTACAGACCGTTCTGTGGATACGATCATCAAACAGCTTCGTTTAAAGCTGGGAGATGCCGGCAGATACATAGATACGATTTACGGTACAGGTTACCGTTTTGAGGTAAAATAGTATGAACACCATTAGCAAGCGGTTATTTGTCCACTTAATTGTGCTCCTTACTGTGCTGTCTGGGATCGTGGGAGCCCTTTACGCATATGGGACGCGGGCAGTTTATATTTCTGAACAGTGCAAAACGGTGGAAGAGGCGTATTCCCGTCTGGTCAATGTGGATATTGCCGAGCTTTGCCAGAGTGAGAATGCGATGAAGGAGAAAGCCCTTGAGGATGAGGGGGAAGAAAACTCCGGCGGGCTTTTGGAAGAATATGAAAGCGATAACCTGAAGTTCCGCATACGGGATGAAAATTTTGAATTACTCTATGCGACCAATAAATTACCGAAGATAAAAAACAATTCTTCGGACCATATGACCATTGAACAGTGGATGACAAAGTATACGGAAAACCCTCAGGCTGGATATGAAGAAAATGAAAACGGAGGCAGGGTGGTACTGCGGGGAAAGCACCTCCGGGAAGGCAGCACCTATTATATTCTGATCACGGAGACCACTTCGGCCATCAATCGGAGCACTTCTTATGCACAGAAGATGCTCCTGCTTGTGCTTGCGGTGTTTCTGTTGCTGGGGACGGTTTCTGTACGTGTGCTTTCCAAAGGGATCGGGGAGCCTGTGGAAAAAGCTGCAAGAGTTGCAAGAAAGATAGCCAATAAAGATTTTTCCGAGCGTATCGAAGAGGAAACAAAGTATCAGGAGCTGAATGAGCTGGGGGACAGCATCAACATGATGTCCCAGCAGATACAGGACTACATCCATGATCTGGAGACATTCAACCATCTCCTGCAGCAGGACAATGCCAGAAGGGCTGATCTGGAGCAGCACAGGAAACGGTTTGTCAACAATGTTTCCCATGAACTGAAAACGCCTCTTGCCATTATTTCAGGACAAGTCGAATTGCTGCCCATGATCAGCGATGGGGAAAAGCGGGAAAAATATTGTGAATCGGTGATGGAAGAGATTACACGAATGAGCGATATGATCAACAGTATGCTGCAGATTTTTTCTGTGGAAGAAGGTCTGGAGAATATTCCCATGGAAATGTTGGATCTTTGCAAAGTGGCTGAAACTGTCTGCAATGATTTTACTCCTTTATTTGCCAGAAAGCAGATCACGCTGCAGTTGGAGGCGAAAGCGTGTCCTGAGGTCTTGGGAAATGCGGAAAACATCCGGCGGGCGATGAATAATTTTCTGATGAACGCTTACCGGTACGCCCCGGTAGGGACCGCAGTCCGGTGTTCTGTGGAAGAAAACGGAGCCTATATGATTTATGCCGTATATAATGAGGGGAAGCCGGTGGAAGAAAAAGATATCCATAAGATCTGGGACAGCTTTTACCAAGGCAGCGCCGGCAGCAGCAATGACAGCACGGGAGGAACGGGATTGGGATTGTATATCGTAAAAAGCATTGTGGCACAGCACGGAGGTGTCTGCGGTGTGGAAAATAAGGAAAAAGGGGTGGAATTCTGGTTTGGTATCCCTTTAAAGACCGCAGAAAACTGAAAATACAGACATGTTTCACGAATGTCAGGCATACACTATCTTTGAGTAAGAAAGGATGTGGATGCCCATGGCAGAATATAAACGGTTCATTGCTTATTTTTATGAATACATAGATGGAAAAAAACAGAGGAGCGCAGGTTTTGCGAAGGTAGAGCTTAGAAACGGAATGTGGCGGATCTTATTCCGGCTTACTACAGGGGTTATGCCGGAACCGCCTTTGCAGGTATATGGTTTTGTAAGGGGAAAAGATGACTTGATCCATATTCCTATGGGAATGATGCGCACAGAAAAAGAAATATCGGAGGAATGGGCGTATCTAGCAGAAACCCCTATAGGGAACAGCAATTTCCGTTTGGAAGATTTGGCGGGGATCCAAATGGAAAGTGGGGATGGCCGCCGGTTTTTGACCGTTTGGGATGATATGCCCATACAGCCGGAGCATCTGGACCAAAACAGGACAAAAGAAACATCGGCGAAAACCGAGGAAGCTTTGGTAGAAGAGAAGGAGGTTCCGGAAAGAACGGAGAAAGTTCCGGAGCAAACAGAGAAGGTTTCGAAAAAGGAAGTTGCGGGAAAAGCAGAGAAAGTATCGGAACAAACAGAGAAGGTTTCGGTAGAGGAAGTTCCGAAAAGAGTGGAGGGTATCTGGGAAAAAGAAAAGGAAACAGCTGCAAGCAATGACATAATAGAAAGCTCCGGAAAAATTTTGACGGAGATGGATATTGCTTCGGAAGATGATTCAGAAGGGATGGGACGTCCGGAAAAGGCAGAGGATTGGGAACGGACGAAAAACCCGGAAAAGGCAGAGGATCCGGAAGAGACGAAAAGCCCGGAAAAGGCAGAGGATCCGGAAGGAATGGAACGCCCGAAAAAAGAAAGAGAATCCGTGGTGAAAGAGTTGTTTCGGATACGTCCTCATTTCCAGCCTTTTCAAGATACAGAGATCGTCAATTGCATTACGATCAAGCCTTGTGATGTAGTCAGGCTGCAGCAGGAACGATGGCAGGTAGGGCGCAGTAGTTTTCTGCAGCATGGTTTTTTCCAGTACCGCCATTTGCTGCTTGGCATGAACAGTGATGGGGCGTATGTACTGGGAGTTCCGGGGATTCGAAATCCACAGGAGCAGTATATGGCCGGAATGTTCGGATTTGAAAAATTTAAAATGTCAAAAGTCTGTGAATGCGGAAAGGTATTCGGATATTGGTACCGGATTTTGCATAAACAGGAGGATCAGACTCCCCTCAGGCATGCCTGAGGGATTTCTTTTTGGACGATGGACAAAAAATGCTGCATTTCTTCCGTGGAAAAAGCAGAGAAGGAATGGTTTTTCTGCAGTACTTCATCACAATCCCGGAAAGATTGGAGATAGTAAGCTTTGCAGCCGGAAATCCACTGGCTGATATCTTCAAAATCAGATTGGGTGTGGAGACCCTTGACCATGGTGGTACGAAATTCATACTCCAAAGGACTGTTTTTCAAAAGATCCACTGAGGTACGGACTTTTTCCAGCAGGGATTCTGCAGTAGACGGATTTTTTATCCCGCAGACATGGCCATAGTTTGCCCGGCCTGCTTTGATATCCATGGCAACGTAATCAACGGTTTTTTCTGCAATCAGAGAGCCCAGCATATCCGGGTTTGTGCCGTTGGTATCCAGCTTTACCAGATATCCTGCTGACTTTATGGATGATAAAAAATCAGGCAGTTCAGGGGATAAGGTAGGTTCCCCGCCTGTAACACAGACACCTTCCAATATGCCGGAACGCTTTTTTAGAAAAGAAAAAAATTCTTCTTCTGTGACAATGGGAAGCTCTGCAGGCCTTTGGACGAGCGAACTGTTCTGGCAGAAGGGACAGCGAAAATTACAGCCGCCTAAAAATACAATGGCACCGATATGGCCGGGACAATCTAAAAGGGTGAGTTTTTGCAGTCCGAGAATTTTCATGAGCGTTTTCTCTCCTATCGCTTTATTGGTTCATTACATCTTAGCGCAAAAATATGACGAAAGTATTACGATTTTAAAGAAACATGCCTTTTACATTGACGGAACAAATGGTGGATGATAAAGTAAGACTGCAAATGAGTGCAGGACTTTGCAATATAAACAAGTTCTGTGATTCTTTGTAACAATATGAGTTGTGTGACAAATGGCCCTGACAGGAAATACCTGCAAGCAGGCATGTTACGTCCGATTGTCTCTTGGCTCATAAATGATGTGAAAAACGAAAGAGGAGAGAGAAAATGAAACATCAGAATGAACTGTCAAAGGAAGCATACATCTTTGATGGCAAACTGTCTTTCAAGCAGGCAATTCCCCTGGGACTGCAGCATGTGCTGGCTATGTTTGTGGGAAACCTGACACCACTTCTTATCATTACCGGCGCTTGTGGTATGGGAAGCGGCAGCGAATTCGCTGATCTTCAGGTTGCGCTTTTGCAAAATGCCATGCTGGTAGCAGGTATTGTAACTCTTGTGCAGCTATTTTCCATCGGTCCGGTGGGCGGAAAGGTTCCGATCATTATGGGAACAAGTTCAGGCTTTATCGGTGTATTCAACAGTGTAGCCTCCAGCATGGGAGGCGGTGTATTGGCATACGGGGCCATTATGGGAGCGTCCCTGATCGGCGGTATTTTTGAAGGTGTGCTTGGATTTTTGTTGAAACCTTTGCGGAAGTTTTTCCCGCCGGTTGTCACCGGAACCGTCGTATTGTCCATCGGTCTTTCACTGATCTCAGTGGGGGTCAATTCCTTTGGCGGAGGAAACAGTGCTCAGGATTTTGGATCCATTGAGAACCTTCTTTTAGGGCTTTTGGTGCTGGTGGTCATTATTGCACTGAAACATGGAACGAAGGGAATGACAAGCTCTTCCTCCATCTTGATCGGTATTATCGTGGGATATATTGCAGCTGTTATTATGGGAATGGTACTTCCGCACACGGCTGTCAATGCAGACGGAGTAGAATATACGAAAGCATGGGTGCTTAATTGGGATAAGGTGAAAAACGCAACATGGTTTGCAGTTCCAAAGCTCATGCCGGTAAAAATTGTATTTGACTGGCGTGCCATTGCGCCCGTTCTTGTTATGTTTGTGGTTACTGCCGTGGAAACCGTGGGAGATATTTCCGGCGTGATGGAAGGCGGCATGGGAAGGGAAGCTACCAATGAAGAGCTTTCCGGAGGCGTTGTATGTGACGGCCTTGGTTCTACCTTTGCTGCTCTGTTCGGCGTCCTGCCAAATACGTCTTTTAGCCAGAACGTTGGGCTTGTGTCTATGACAAAGATCGTGAACCGTACTGCGCTGGCAACAGGAGCTGTATTTTTGATTTTGTGCGGTTTGATCCCTAAGCTTGGAGCTTTGGTTTCTATCATGCCTCAGTCTGTACTGGGCGGTGCCGCTGTTATGATGTTCTCATCCATCGTTTTAAGCGGTATCCAGCTGATCACAAAAGAGACACTGACGGCACGAAGCCTTACCATTGTATCTGTTGCCCTTGGTATCGGATACGGTATGGGAGCGAACAGCACCATCCTTCACGCAACACCGGAATGGATCCAGCTGATCTTTGGAGGATCCGGAATTGTTCCTGCAGCGTTTGTTGCTATTCTATTGAATATTGTTCTTCCGAAGGAAGAGAAAGCATAGAGCATTACATATTGTTCAACGAAAAGAAGAGAAGGCATAGAGCATTGCATATTGTTCTTCTAAAGAAGAGAGGACATAGAAATATGGGATCTTTTATATTTCACTCATACTTCTTGGAACGGCTGATTCAGGGAACTTAATTGTTGCAGCGCTTCTTCTGTGTCTGCATCGAGAAGCTCTGCGGGATGTCGGGCTTCCACTGTTTTTACTAGATCGGGATATTTGCGGATCACGTAACCACCGCCGCAGTCCGGAGGAAGGCAGAGAAGCTCAGGAAAAAATCTTTTCGGGAATAAAATAGGGCTTCCGGCCGTATTTCCATAAGAAAGACGGTAACAAAAGCGTTGGTCTTGCCGAAAGGCGAGCACCAGCGCTTTTATGCTTTCTGATCGCAGGAGCGGCTGGTCCCCTTGCAAAAAGATACACGCGTCCGGGGCATTTGAAAGAAACTGCATGTTTTCCGAAGAAGTTCGCTGTGCGTTTTCTGAAAAGGTTTGCTCCGGGATTCCTGCCAGATGGGAAAGCCCAAGGCGTATGGTGTCATTTAACAGGGGCTTGTCATGAAACAGGCAGGGGAATTCAAGGGCGCGGCAGATGTTACGGACTTCCTGCCATCTGGTAACGGCGATCCGCGTATCGATCCACGGGGTGAGGGCAGTCTTGAAAACGTATTCTACCAGTGGGCGGCCATGGAAATCAGCAAGCAGCTTTTGTCCGGAAGCGAAGCGGCGGCTGTCCCCTGAGGCCAGGATCACGGCGCCGATCTTGCCTGCGTTTTTTGAGGGATGGATGATTTTTTCTGTATTCTCATTGGAAAATTCCATAAGTAAAACGTCCTTTTTTGAAAATTTGTATGATGAAATCCATGATAGAGGAAAACAGAGTTACATTCAAGGATTTTATCTGTTGCGAGGCTGAACCGTTTCTTTTTTTACCCCCTTTGGCGGAATTGCTTTTTTATCAGAAGTCCGTTATACTGAAAAAAAGAATGAACGGATCACTGACAGGGCAGATACATGTTAAGAGAGATATTTCCATTTTTAGAAGAGAAACATCATATGGTTTCGCTGGTGGGTGCCGGAGGGAAAACGACGCTGATGTATTTACTGGCGGAGGAATATAGAAGCAGGGGGGACAAGGTCCTTGTGACCACTACCACCCACATAAAAAATCCGTCATCCGGGATGCAGGGGATATGGACGCCGGAGGAGCTTGGGGAAAAGGTGCAGTGGGCAAGAGACGAGTCTCAGGTAAAAGAGCTTTGGAGAGCAGGGAAAATACCTGTGATCGGCACAGAAACGGCAGAAGAAAAACTGGCTATGCCGGAAAATGCGTTTTTTCTTCGCTGCTGTGACTTGGCAGATCAAGTGCTGATAGAAGCTGACGGATCAAAAGGAATGCCCTGTAAAGTACCTGCCGATTTTGAGCCGGTACTGCTTCCACAAAGTGATATTGTCATCGGAGTCATGGGCATGGATGCTCTTGGAAAAACCATAGAGGAGTCTTGTTTCCGGGCAGAAGAGACATCAAAGCTGCTGGGAATCCACAAGGAACACTGCCTGACAGAAGAAGATATGGTGAAGATCCTCTCGTCTGAAAAGGGGACGCGAAAACAGGTGGGCAGTCGGCCGTATTACGTAGTACTGACAAAATGTGATGATGGCAGGCGCAGGAAAAGCGCTGAAAAGATCCGTACTTATTTAGGAAAAAAAGGAATTTTCCAAGTTGCCTGCATGTGGGTAGGACAAGATAGAAATGGCGGAAAGAAAATATGGATGAAAAAATAGTATTTTGTAAAGGCGGAGGCTGTACGGCAAAACTGGGGGCAGGGGTGCTTTCCCATGTGCTGGAGCGCCTTCCCAGAGGACCGGAGGATGAAAACCTTCTGGTGGGATATGACAGTAAGGATGATGCGGCAGTTTATAAGCTCACGGATGACCTTGCGGTGGTACAGACGTTGGATTTTTTTCCACCCATGGTGGAAGATCCGTACACCTTCGGAAAGATTGCGGCGGCAAATGCCCTCAGCGATATTTATGCAATGGGCGGAGACGTAAAGACCGCATTAAATATTGTCTGTTTTCCTGAACAGATGGACTTGAATATTCTAGGGGAGATCATGCGGGGAGGCAGTGAAAAGGTGATGGAAGCAGGCGGGATACTATCCGGCGGTCATTCCATCCATGACAGTGATGTGAAATACGGGCTGTCGGTTCTGGGGACGATCCATCCCGACAAGATCTATTCCAACAATGGAGGAAAGCCGGGAGATAGACTGATCTTGACGAAGAAACTGGGTGTGGGCATTATCTGTACGGCCGCCAGAGTGGGCGAAGCATCGAAAGAAGCCATGGAAGAAGCAGTATCCTCTATGACTACTTTAAATAAATATGCGTCAGAAATCTGCAGAAAATATGAAGTGCATGCATGCACCGATGTGACGGGGTTCGGGTTTTTAGGACATTTGCATGAGATGCTGGACCGGAAGCTTTCCTGCCGGATCTATGGGGAACAGGTTCCCGTTATAGGGCAGGCTTTTGCTTATGCAGATGAATTTTTGCTGACCGCGGCAGGTCAGAAAAACCGGAACCATGTGGGGGAACAGGTGGTATTTGACGGATGTTCTTTCGCAATGGAAGAAGTTTTGTTTGACCCACAGACCTCAGGGGGACTGCTGGTGGCCGTAAAGAGCGATGAGGCGGAAAAACTAAGAGATGAGCTGCGCAAGGCAGGAAGCCCGGCAGCCATTGTGGGAGAGTTTATAGAAAAACAAGAGAAAGAAATCTACGTCATAGGAGGAAAAAAGAGATGATTCATGTAAATGCGCTGGGGGATCCATGCCCGATTCCCGTTGTGAAGACAAAACAGGCGATCAAAGAGTTAAATGGGGAGGGACAGGTGGAGATCCTTGTGGACAATGAGATCGCTGTACAGAACCTTACGAAGATGGCTGTCCAGAAAGGATACGGGATCCGTTCTGAAAAGCTGGAAGAGCACAAATTCCGTGTTTTGATGGCAGTAGGGGCAGAGAGCTCCTCGTCCGCTCCTCAAGAAGAATGTGATTCCTGCACCACTTGTATCCCAGACGGAAGAAGGAACACGGTTGTGGTTATTTCCACGTCGAAAATGGGGGAAGGAAATGATGAGCTTGGTGCTACGCTGATGAAAGGATTTCTTTATGCGTTGACACAACAGGAAGAGCTTCCTTCTACGATTTTATTTTACAACGGGGGAGCTTTCCTTACCTGTGAGGGTTCCAAGTCTTTAGAGGACTTGAAAGCATTGGAGGCGCAGGGGGTTGAGATCCTTACCTGCGGCACTTGCTTAAACTTTTACGGTATTTCAGAAACACTTGCTGTGGGTGGCGTCACAAATATGTATGATATTACAGAGAAAATGATGAAAGCGGGGCTGGTTATAAAGCCATGATCTATTTGGACAGCGCGGCGACTTCTTTCCACAGGCCGCCGGAGGTGGAGCAGGCAGTGCTGCATGCCATGCATTTCTTTGGAAACCCGGGACGAGGCGCCCATGCTCCCACACTGGATGCTGCAAGGACCGTATATGATACAAGGGTCAGGCTGGCAGAGCTTTTCGGTGCGGAGGATCCCGCAAGAATTGCTTTTTCCTGCAATGCTACGGAAGCACTGAATACAGCAATCTTCGGGCTGTTCCATCCGGGTGACCATGTGATCACAACGGTGTGTGAACATAATTCCGTGCTGCGTCCCCTGTACCTTTTGGAGCGTCAAGGCGTGGAGGTAACAAGGGTAGGGACGATAAAAGAGCAGGACGAAGCAAGCAAGAAAGATGATGTAAGTGAGCAGGACGAAGCGAGCAAGACGGCTGAAGTAAGTAAGCAGGACGAAGCAAGTGAAAAAGATGATGTAAAAGGAGTCTCCGGCATTGTAAGAACCGGCCGATTGGATTATGAAATGCTGGAACAAAGCCTTCAAAAGAATACGAAAGCCATTGTGCTGGCCCATGCGTCGAACCTTACAGGAAATGTGGCAGACATTCTGCGTATCGGGAAATTTGCTCGTGAAAACAGACTGCTTTTTGTGGTGGATGCGTCCCAGAGTGCAGGAATCCTTCCCATTGATGTCCAAAAGCAAAACATCGATGTGCTCTGTTTTACCGGCCACAAAGGTTTGATGGGACCACAGGGAACCGGCGGGATCTATGTGCGGGAAGGGGTTTCGATTGCTCCTTTAAAATCAGGAGGGAGCGGAATCAAAAGCTATGAACAAGAGCATCCCAAGGAAATGCCCACGTCCCTTGAAGCAGGAACCTTAAATGCCCACGGGATCGCCGGGCTGAATGCCGCAGCTGCTTTTATCCAAAAAACGGGGATACAGAACATACATCGCCGGGAAATGAAATTGGCGAACCGGTTTTTAGACGGGCTTATGAGAATCCCAAATGTAAAGTTGTACGGGGATCTGGCTGCAAAAGAAAGAGTTCCCATCGTTACGTTTAACATAGGTGATTACGATTCCTCCACGGTCAGTGACTGGCTGTGGGAAGATTATGGGATCTGCGTCAGGGCAGGTGCACACTGTGCACCGTTGATGCATCTGGCGCTGGGGACCAAGAGACAAGGTGCGGTGAGGGTTTCTTTTTCCTACTTCAATACGGAAGATGAAATAGACACAGCAATAGAGGCGGTGAGGGAGCTGGCAAAATAAGGGAAAATACCATTTGTTCGGAGGCAGAAATTGAGACAAAAGAAAAAATATGCGGTGATTACCTTCCGCTCCACCACGGAAGCTATGGCGATGGAACGGCTCTGTATGGAACATCAGGTACCGGGACGGCTGATCCCGCTGCCAAAAGAGATATCGGCGGGCTGTGGCCTTGCCTGGAGAATGCTGCCGGAGGAGTTGGCGCAGCTTCATAAAAGGACAGATCTTCCGGAACTGAAATATGAAACAGAGGCAGAGGTATGGATGTACTGAGCCATAAATGAAAGACAAAGGCATGGATGTACGGAACCATAAATGAAAGGCAGAAGTATCCATGTACGGAACTATAAATGAAAGGCAAAATTTATGACAAGAAAAAACAAGTGGAAACCGTTGGTCATTGTGCGGGGCGGGGGTGACCTTGCCACAGGGACGATCCACCGGCTCTGGTCAGCAGGATTCCGGGTTTTCGTTCTGGAAACTGAGTACCCGGCTTCGATCCGGCGTCAGGTGTCGGTCAGTGAAGCAGTGTATGAAGGAAAGACAGAGGTGGAAGGAATGTGTGCCCTTCTGATCCGGTCACCGGAGGAAAGGTACGATGCCTGGGAAGCGGATGCGGTGCCTGTTTTGGTGGATCCCGAGGGAAATTCCATCAAAGAGCTTCGTCCCGATGTGGTGGTGGATGCCATTCTCGCAAAGAAAAACCTTGGGACATCAAAAGATATGGCACCTCTTACCATTGGCCTCGGCCCCGGGTTTATTGCCGGAGAAGACGTAGATGTGGTGATCGAGACGAAACGGGGACACAATCTTGGCAGAGTCATCCGCTTTGGAAACGCTGTCCCCAACACCGGAATTCCCGGAAATATCGGAGGGTATACAAAGGAGCGGGTACTTCACGCTGAGGAAGAAGGAACGCTGTACCACGTATGCGCCATCGGTGATGTGGTAGAAAAAGGAGAAAAGATTGCATACATCCAAAAGGAAGATCAAGAGATTCCCGTGTATGCAACCATTTCAGGAATCATCCGGGGGTTGATCCGTGATGGCTATCCGGTGACAAAAGGGTTTAAAATAGCTGATATTGACCCGCGAAAAGAAGAACTGGAAAACTGTTTTACCATCTCAGATAAAGCCCGTTGCATTGCGGGAAGTGTTTTAGAGGTTATCTGCGGGAAATGCTTGGATTTTATTTCGTGATTTGATATGATTGATGAAAACAGACAGGAAAAAATTACAGGAGGAAGATTATGTTCACCTGCAAAGAATATCGAAAAGTTGAGACGCTGGAGGAGGCTTGGCAGCTGAACCAGAAAAAAAGCAACCTGCTGATCGGCGGAATGCTTTGGGTAAAGATGGGACAGCGTAATGTGCAGACCGTGATCGACCTGTCCGGCCTTGGGCTGGACCAGATCGAAGAAACGGAAGAGGAATTCCGTATTGGCTGCATGGTTACCCTGCGGCAGCTGGAAGAGCATGAAGGTTTGAACTGCTATACAGACGGGGCCGTCAGGGAGAGCGTGCGCCACATTGTGGGCGTCCAGTTTCGGAATGTGGCTACGGTGGGAGGGAGTGTTTTCGGAAGATTCGGATTCTCCGATGTACTTACCATGCTCTTTGCCATGGACAGTTATGTGGAGCTTTATAAAGGTGGAAAGATCCCCATGGCAGAATTTGTGAAATTAAAACGAGACCGGGATATACTGGTCCGTGTCATCATAAAGAAAACGCCGGGATGCTTTGCTTACCAGTCCATGAGGAATACAAAAACGGATTTTCCGACCTTGGCGGTAGCAGCCGCGCGGATAAACGGAAAAATACGCATCAGCGTAGGGGCAAGGCCGGCCCGCGCCATGGTGATCGAGGCAGAAGACCGGAAGATCACGGTGCAGGCGGCAGAGGAGCTTGGGGAATATGCTGCAGGATTGATCCCCACAGGAGATAACATGAGAGGAAGTGCAGCATATCGGAAAGAGCTTGTGAGAGTGCTTGTGAAAAGGGCTTGCCTTGCGTGGAAAGCGTGATGATTATGGAGGGAAAAATGCTGCTATCATTGACATTAAATGGAAAAAAAGTACAGGCGGATATTGCACCGGATATGCTGCTGCTTGATTTTGTCAGGAGTCAGGGCTGTCTCAGTGTAAAGAGGGGCTGTGAGACAGGCAACTGCGGCCTTTGTACCGTGTTTTTAGACGACAAGCCGGTGCTCTCCTGTTCGGTCCTTGCAGCCCGTGCACAGGGATGCAAAGTGATAACACTGGAGGGATTGCAGGAGGAAGCATATGAATTCGGTGAATTCATTGCAGATCAGGGAGCGGAACAGTGCGGTTTTTGCAATCCGGGCTTTGTGATGAATGCCCTCGCCCTGTTTCGTGAAAATCCCGATCCAAGTGAAGAGGAGATCAAAGAGTACCTATCCGGAAACCTTTGCCGCTGTTCCGGTTATGAGGGACAGCTTCGGGGTATTTTAAACTTTCTGGAATGGAAAAAGAAAGGGGGAGCTTCATGCGGACAGTAAACCAGCCGATTCGAAAAAAGGATGCGATGCAGCTTTTAACTGGGCAGCCGGTCTATGTAAATGATGTGGCTCCGGAAAACTGCCTGATCGTAAAATTGCTTCGCTCTCCCCATCAAAATGCATGGATTGAAGAGATAAAGAAAGATACTGCCTTGAAAGTTCCGGGTATTGAAGCTGTATTTACCTGGGAGGACGTCCCGCAGGACGGGCCACGGTTTACACTGGCGGGTCAGACATACCCGGAGCCAAGTCCTCAGGATCGTCTGGTCCTTGACCGCCACGTGCGTTTTGTGGGGGATCCTGTGGCGATCGTGGCAGGAAAAGATGAAAAATGCGTGGACCGTGCCTTACGGATGATCAAGGTAAAATACAAGGTCCTTGATGCAGTCAGTGATTTCAGGACTGCAAAAGATAATCCCATTCTGGTCCATCCGGAAGAAAACTGGGAAGCGCTCTGTCCCGTAGGGGCAGATAATAAGCGTAACCTCTGTGCCCATGATGAATGCGGTCAGGGCGATGTGGAAGCGGTTTTAAAGGACTGTGATATTGTACTGGAGAGAACGTTCCATACAAAGGCAGTCCAGCAGTCTATGATGGAGAGCTTCCGCACGTTCTGCACCATCGATACTTATGGAAGGTTGCATGTGGTCAGCTCAACCCAGATCGTGTTCCACTGCCGCCGTATTATCGCAAAGGCGCTGGGGATCCCGAAGTCAAAGGTACGGGTAGAGAAGACACGTATTGGCGGCGGATTTGGCGCAAAGCAGACGGCAGTGATAGAGATCTATCCCGCTTTTGTGACCTGGAAAACGAAAAAACCCAGCAAACTGGTATTCAGCAGAAAAGAATGTATGACGGCTTCCTCTCCCCGCCATGAAATGGAAATGCATATCCGTCTTGGTGCGATGAAAAACGGACGTGTCCGTGCTATTGACCTTTATACATTATCCAATACGGGAGCTTACGGTGAACACGGCCCCACAACGGTGGGGCTGTCAGGCCATAAGTCCATTCCTATTTACGGAAAAGCAGAAGCCTTCCGTTTTGTTTCAGATGTAGTTTATACAAACCAGATGTCAGCAGGGGCATACCGCGGTTACGGGGCAACGCAGGGGCTGTATGCAGTGGAGACAACGGTAAATGAGCTGGCAGAAATGCTTCATATGGATCCCATCCGGCTGAGGCTGCTCAATACAGTGCAGGAGGGGGATGTGATGCCGGCTTATTATGGGGAGACAAATACAAGCTGTGCCCTTGACCGATGCATCGAGAAAGTAAAAGAAATGAACCATTGGGATGAGAAATACCCTTACCGGGATATGGGAAACGGAAAAGTGCGCAGCGTAGGTATGGGTCTGGCTATGCAGGGCTCCTGTATCTCCGGGGTCGACGTGGGATCAGCAGCCTTGAAAATGAATGATGAAGGATTTTACACCCTGCGCATCGGCGCTGCTGATATGGGTACGGGATGCGATACGATCCTGGCACAGATCGCTGCGGAAGTATTAGAGTGCAGCATTGATGATGTGACTGTATTCGGGGCAGACACAGACGCTTCCCCCTATGATTCCGGTTCCTACGCTTCCAGTACCACATTTGTCACCGGAAAGGCAGTAGAGCAGGCAGCCCATGAACTTGTGGCCCAGATCTGTAAGCTTGGTGCACAGATATTAGGCTGTGAAAAAGAAGAGGTTACCTTTGACGGGGAATACGTTATCTGTGAACAGACCGGAAAACGGGTCAGCAGGGCAGAGATCGTTACGGTCTCCCAGTGCGGATGTTCCATACCTCTTGAGGCTACCTGTACCCATTCTTCCCCCACCTCCCCGCCGCCTTTTATGGCAGGTGCGGCAGAGATTGAGGTGGATCTGGAGACCGGAGAGGTGGAAGTCCTTCAGTATGCGGCAGCGGTGGACTGTGGTACGCCGATCAATCCCAACCTTGCACGGGTGCAGGCAGAGGGCGGAATCCTACAGGGCATCGGCATGACGCTGATGGAAAATGTTACCTACAATGAAAAAGGAAAGATTCTGGAAAATTCCTTTATGCAGTATAAGATCCCTACCCGTCAGGATATCGGGCATATCCGCGTGGAATTTGAGAGCAGCTACGAACAGCAGGGACCCTTTGGGGCAAAGTCCATCGGGGAAGTGGTTTTAAACACTCCTCTCCCGGCCATCACTGCAGCTGTGCACAATGCCACAGGCCTTTGGTTCAGGGAACTGCCCATTACACCGGAAAAAATTGTGATGGGGCGAAAAAACTGTCTTGACAAACAGGAATGCCTCTCTTAAAATCTCTATGAGAGAAAAGGGCGATGAAAAAGAATAGTAATCCGAAGACACTTTCCAGAGAGAGGCCGTCTGGTGCGAGGCCTTAAGCAGTCAGGATGAACCGGCTTTGGAGCTTTTGCAGGAAACTGCAGCGTATTTCGGCGTTAACGAAGAATGAAGCGGACAGCAATCGCTGTTAATAAGGGTGGTACCGCCGGTATTCCGGTCCCTTTTGGGATCAGATGCCGGCGTTTTTGCGTTATGTAGTAGAAGGAGGAAAATATCATGGCAAAAGAAAAGAAACTTGTAGAAGCGATCACTTCTATGGAAGAAGATTTCGCGCAGTGGTATACAGATGTGGTAAAAAAAGCAGAGCTCATCGATTATACCAGTGTAAAAGGCTGTATGGTCATCAAACCGGCAGGTTATGCCATCTGGGAGAATATCCAGCATGAGCTGGACCGCAGGTTTAAAGAGACAGGGGTAGAAAATGTTTACCTGCCTATGTTTATTCCAGAAAGCCTGCTTCAGAAAGAAAAGGACCATGTGGAAGGCTTTGCGCCGGAAGTAGCATGGGTCACACACGGAGGACTGGAACCTCTTCAGGAACGTCTGTGCGTGCGTCCTACATCTGAGACGCTGTTTTGTGATTTTTACGCAAATGACATCCATTCATACCGTGACCTTCCGAAGGTGTATAACCAGTGGTGTTCTGTTGTCCGCTGGGAAAAGACCACAAGGCCGTTCCTTCGTTCCAGAGAGTTTTTGTGGCAGGAGGGACACACAGCTCACGCTACAGCAGAAGAGGCAGAGGAGAGAACCATCCAGATGCTGAATGTTTACGCCAACTTCTGTGAGGAAGTTTTGGCTATCCCGGTGATCAAAGGGCGCAAGACGGACAAAGAAAAATTTGCAGGTGCGGAAGCTACTTATACTATTGAATCCTTGATGCATGACGGCAAGGCACTCCAGTCCGGAACGAGCCATAACTTCGGAGATGGTTTTGCAAAAGCTTTTGGCATCCAGTTTGCAGATAAAGACAATACATTGAAATATGTTCACCAGACATCCTGGGGAATGACTACACGTATGATCGGTGCCATCATCATGGTGCACGGCGACAACAGCGGACTTGTACTTCCGCCGCGGATCGCTCCTACACAGGTTATGGTCATCCCGATCCGCCAGCAGCAGGAAGGCGTTCTGGAGAAAGCAAACGAAGTGAAAGCAGCTCTTGCAGCAGCAGGCCTTCGGGTGAAGCTGGATGATTCAGAAAAGAGCCCGGGCTGGAAATTCTCTGAGCAGGAAATGCGCGGTATTCCGGTACGTATTGAACTGGGACCGAAGGATATTGAAGCTGGACAGGCAGTGATCGTGCGCCGCGATACGAGAGAAAAGATCGTTTTAGCCATTGCAGAGCTGCCGCAGAAAGTGGCAGAGATCCTTGAAGCTATGCAGGGAGATATGCTGGAAAGAGCAAGAACCCACCGCGATTCCCACACCTATGTGGCAACGACAAAAGAAGAGTTTATCGATATCGCAAACAATAAGCCGGGCTTCATTAAAGCTATGTGGTGCGGCAATCAGGAATGTGAGGATGCCATCAAAGAAGAGCTTGGCGTGACTTCCAGATGTATGCCGTTTGAACAGGAACACCTGTCTGACACCTGCGTTTGTTGCGGAAAGCCGGCAAAAACCATGGTATATTGGGGTAAAGCATACTAATTCATACTTTCTGGTACAGAAAAATGTCAGTGGATGCGGGAGAATTCTCCCAAAATCCGGAAAATCCGCACTGCGCGGACAAATGTATTTGAAAAATGCGCAAAATAACTTGACAAATGAAAGTGAAGTTAGTATGATTTCCAATATGAGCGTAGAGCCGGTATGGTATGCGCAAAATTAAACAGGAGGTAAGTATTATGAAAAAATTTGTGAAATTTGCAAGCCTTGCTTGCGTATCAGCTATGTTGCTTTCTACTACTGCATTTGCAGAAGGCGAAACATTCAAGATCGGTGCGATCGGACCGATGACAGGCGCTGCCGCAGTATACGGAAATGCTGTTATGAATGCAGCACAGATCGCAGTTGATGAGATTAACGAAGCAGGCGGCGTAAACGGCGTTCAGCTTGAGTTTAATCCGCAGGATGATGAGCATGATGCTGAGAAGTCTGTAAATGCTTACAATGCATTGAAAGACTGGGGAATGCAAATGCTTCTCGGTTCCGTTACATCTACACCGTGTATCGCAGTTGAGGCAGAGGCAGTAAATGACAATATGTTCCTTCTGACACCGTCAGGATCTGCTGTTGATTGTATCACAGCAGGTGACAATGCTTTCCGTGTATGTTTCTCCGATCCGGATCAGGGTGCTGCATCCGCTAAATACATCGGTGAAAACGGACTTGCAGAGAAGGTAGCAGTGATCTATGACAGCTCTGATGTATACTCATCAGGTATTTACGCTACATTCCAGGCTGAAGCAGCAAACCAGCCGTTTGAGATCGTATCTGCAGAAGCATTTACAGCAGACAGCAAGACAGACTTCTCTGTACAGCTTCAGAAAGCAAAAGATGCAGAAGCTGACCTTGTATATCTTCCGATCTACTACAACGAAGCATCTTTGATCTTCACACAGGCTGCTGCTATGGGCTACGCTCCGAAGTGGTTTGGTGTAGACGGTATGGATGGTATCCTTTCTGTAGAAGGATTTGATACATCTCTTGCAGAGGGCGTTATGCTTCTGACTCCGTTCAGTGCTGATGCAGAAGATGACCTGACAAAGAACTTTGTAGCAAAATATCAGGAGAAATTCGGTGAAGTTCCGAACCAGTTCGCAGCAGATGCTTACGATGGTATCTATATTATGAAAGCAGCTCTTGAGCAGGCAGAAGCTACACCGGATATGGATGCAAGCACTCTGTGCGACGCTATGAAAGTTGCTATGACAGAGATCACAGTTGACGGTCTGACAGGTGCAGGCATGACATGGAATGCAGAAGGTGAACCGTCCAAAGAGCCGAAGGCAGTTGTGATCGAAAACGGTGCATACAAGGGAATGTAATCATTCGTTTTAGCTGATTCTTTATATTTTGGAACATAACCCAACAGGGGGTTGCCAAAAGCAACCCCCTGTTTAGAATATTAAGAGGTGTCCTATGAGTTTTATATCTTATTTGATCAACGGCATCAGCCTCGGTAGTGTATATGCCATAATCGCATTGGGCTATACCATGGTATACGGTATTGCGAAAATGCTGAATTTCGCCCATGGTGATGTTATCATGGTAGGTGGATACGCAGCCCTGACCATGATGCTAAATGTCGGAGCCCATCCGCTTCTGGCGGTTCTGGTGGCAATTGTGGTATGTACAGTGCTGGGTATTACCATTGAAAGGATTGCATATCGTCCTCTGCGAGAGGCTGCATCTCCGCTGGCCGTTTTGATCACAGCCATTGGTGTGAGCTATTTCCTGCAGAATATTGTGCTTCTGATCTTCGGATCAAGCCCGAAGAATTTCCAGTCTGTGGTTTCTGTTCCGGACCTGAAGCTGGCAGGAGGGTCTATGGTGATTACCGGTGAGACCATCGTTACCATTATCAGCTGTATCATTATCATGACATGCCTGACCTTGTTTATTAATAAGACAAAGGCAGGACAGGCTATGCTTGCAGTCTCAGAAGATAAAGGTGCAGCACGTTTGATGGGGATCAATGTGGACAGGACGATCGCGCTTACCTTTGCCATTGGCTCCGGTCTGGCAGCCATTGCAGGCGTATTGCTCTGTTCTGCTTATCCGTCACTGTCCCCGTACACAGGTTCCATGCCTGGTATTAAAGCTTTCGTAGCTGCCGTATTCGGCGGTATTGGTTCTATTCCGGGTGCAATGGTGGGCGGTATTTTGCTGGGCATCATTGAGATTTTAGGCAAGGCATATATTTCTTCCCAGCTTGCAGATGCCATCGTATTTGCAGTCCTGATCATTGTGCTCCTTGTGAAACCTACCGGATTATTTGGTAAGCAGATTCAGGAGAAAGTGTAGGTGGGAAGATGAAAAAATTAGATAAAAAGTTTAAAAGTAATTGTATCACGTATGGTATTGTGATCGCTGCTTTCATTCTGGTCCAGATTCTGGAAGGAACAGGAAATCTTTCCAGCCTTTTGAAGGGACTTCTGGTACCGGTTTGTGTCTATGTGATCCTTGCTGTTTCCCTGAACTTAGTCGTTGGTATTTCCGGTGAGCTGAGCCTCGGACATGCAGGCTTTATGTGTGTCGGTGCTTTTGTGGGTGCATTTTTCTCGAAAGCTACACAGAATACCATCGCAAATAATAACCTTCGGTTTTTCGTTGCAATTTTGCTGGCAGCTGTTGCTGCAGGGATTTTCGGTATTTTGATCGGTATTCCGGTACTGCGCCTAAAGGGAGATTACCTTGCTATCGTCACCTTGGCTTTTGGTGAGATCATCAAAAACGTGATCAACGTATTCTATATCGGTATGGACAGCAATGGTTTCCATTTTTCCATGAAAGACCAGTTTTCGCTGGGAATGGAGCCGGACGGAGTTGTTATTCTTAACGGGCCGCAGGGTATTTCAGGAATCCCCAAATGCTCTACGTTCCTGATCGGCGTGATTCTGATCCTGATCACTTTGTTTATTGTCCTGAACCTGATCGATTCTCGTGACGGGCGTGCTATCAAAGCTATCCGCGACAACCGTATTGCCGCAGAATCTATCGGTATCAATATTACAAAGTATAAACTGATGGCATTTACTGTTTCAGCTGCTTTAGCAGGTGTGGCAGGTGCCCTTTATTCACATAATCTTGCTACTTTGCAGGCATCGAAATTCAACTTTAATACGTCTATTTTGGCGTTAGTTTTTGTTGTTCTCGGCGGTATCGGAAACATCCGCGGTTCCGTGATCGCAGCAGTAGTCCTGACGGCACTTCCGGAATTGCTCCGTGGCCTTGCCGACTACCGTATGCTGATCTATGCGATTGTTTTGATCGTTTTGATGCTCTTTAACTGGGCACCAAAAGCATTGGAGTGGCGGGAACGCTATCTGGGCCGTTTCTTCAAAAAATCAGTGAAGGAGGGCAAATAAGATGGCAGCTATGTTGGAAGTAAAAAATCTGGGAATCTCCTTTGGAGGACTGCGCGCAGTCAATGCATTTAACCTTACGATTGAAAAGGGAGCCCTGTATGGGCTGATCGGACCGAACGGTGCCGGAAAGACAACGGTATTCAATCTTCTCACCGGTGTTTATAAGCCCAGCGAAGGAAGCGTGGCTCTGGACGGAAAAGATATAACAGGAAAGCCTACCATTGAGATCAACAAGGCAGGAATTGCCAGAACATTCCAGAATATCCGTCTGTTCAGCGGCATGTCTGTACTGGATAATGTAAAGGCCGGACTTCATAACCATCACAAATATTCTACATTTTCAGGGATTTTCCGCACTCCTGCATACCGCAAGGTGGAAAAGGAAATGGATGAGCGGGCGTTGGAGCTTCTAAAGGTATTTGACCTTGACCGGGAAGCAGAATATCTGGCATCCAATCTTCCCTACGGAAAACAGCGTAAGCTGGAGATCGCAAGGGCACTGGCAACGGAACCGAAGCTGTTGCTCCTCGATGAGCCTGCTGCAGGTATGAATCCCAATGAGACAAAGGAGCTGATGGACACGATCCACTTTGTCCGTGACCATTTTCATATGACGATCCTGCTGATCGAGCATGATATGAAGCTTGTATCCGGTATCTGTGAAGAGCTTACCGTGCTGAACTTCGGTGAAGTCCTCTGTCAGGGCAAAACTTCTGAAGTTCTCTCTAACCCGCAGGTTATCACAGCGTATCTTGGAGAATAGGAGGAAATGAGACAATGGCAATGCTAGAGATAAGAGATCTGGAAGTATTCTATGGTATGATTCAGGCCATTAAGGGAGTTTCTTTCGAAGTAAATGAAGGAGAAGTCATTGCGCTGATCGGTGCCAACGGAGCCGGGAAGACAACGATCCTCCACACCATTACAGGCCTTCTGACACCGAAGAAGGGACAGGTGATCTTTGAGGGACAGGATATCACGAAGGTTCCCGCCCATAAGATCGTCAGTCTGGGTATGGCCCACGTTCCTGAAGGCCGCCGGGTATTTTCCCACCTTTCGGTATACCAAAATTTAAAAATGGGTGCTTACACAAGAAAAGACAAGGATGAGATTGAGAAAACACTGGAAACAGTTTACAAACGTTTCCCGCGTCTGGAAGAGAGAAAGAACCAGATTGCCGGTACACTTTCCGGCGGTGAGCAGCAGATGCTTGCCATGGGACGTGCATTGATGTCACATCCTCGTATTATTCTGATGGATGAGCCGTCCATGGGGTTGTCACCCATTCTGGTTAACGAGATTTTCGACATTATCCAGAGCGTCAGCGCAAGCGGAACTACGGTACTTCTTGTTGAGCAGAATGCAAAAAAAGCTCTCTCGATCGCAGACCGTGCCTACGTATTAGAGACCGGAAACATTGTAATGTCCGGTGATGCAAAAGAATTGATGAACGATGATTCCATCAAAAAAGCTTATCTTGGGGAATAAAAGACAGCATTCGGATCGGACTTTATATGAAAAATTGCCACAGGCATATGCTGATGACGTGAGAATATTTTTCGGCATATGACCTGTGGCTATTTTGTTTTAGGATGTTTTCAGAGATGTCATAAATC
>JALFIB010000064.1 GCA_022776305.1 Lachnospiraceae bacterium | reverse complement strand
CAGTGTCTGTGAGACGGAGCATAATCTGATGATTGTGTCGTAGTTCTTTTTCTTTTTTTGGTCTTGCCATGTTTTTATCCTTTCCCGTGATGGCTTGCCATCACGCTGCGACTATTTTTAATAGGAGCCAAATCGCACATTCAGAAATGTGCAGCAACCGAGGGTATGGGGAAACGGAATCCCCATCAAGATTGCTAGGTAAGTGAAACTCACAAAGTGAGTTTTGAGTTACTCTAGCGAATCTTGCTCTGAAAGAGAATAAAAGCCCTTCTATAATAAAAGCCGATTATTGGTTAAAAATGATAACAGTCAGAGATAAGTTAATGTAGCGAGTCAGATTAGGGGGAATGTGGAAAGGGGTATATAGAAACTATGGTGGAAGGAACGGATATCGGTTTGTGGGATAGGAATAGAGTCAGTGGCAGACATCAGAAATCAGATGTGGCTATCGACTCTTTTGTATTATCGAAGTTGAGATAACACGCTTTTAGAGGTAAAATAAAAAGACCAGAAAGATTGCTTGTGGTAAATTGAGCAGAATAAATAAAAGCCATCAAGGAGGGAATTTATGGCTACAGTATATTATGTTGAGGACGATTGGGATATTGCAGAGAGTGTAAAAACATACTTGGAAATTCGTCAGATGGAAGTATCTGTATTTTACAGTATAGCTGATGCGAAACAAGAATTGATGAAAAAGCGTCCGGAGATTCTTTTGGTAGACCGGAACATGCCGGACGGAAATGGGGATGAATTATGCAGATGGATTCGCCGCCTGTGGGGAAACCAGCTTCCGATTCTTTATTTAACGGTACGGGGAGAAACAGCAGATATTGTACAGGGATTTCAGGATGGGGCAGATGATTATGTAGTAAAGCCATTTGAACTGGAGGTGCTGTATTCCCGTATCCTTGCATTGCTGCGCCGAAGTGGGCAGACAAAGGAAACACAGCTTTTCTGCGACCATCTTTTGCTGGACACAGAGAAAATGTGCGTTTTTTATGAACAGGAAGAAATTCTGTTAAGCCAGCCGGAATACCAGTTGCTCCTTCTGCTGATGGAGAACAAAGGAAAAACGGTTACAAGAAAGCAGCTATTAGAACAGGTGTGGGATAGCAACGGAAATTATGTGAATGACAATACATTGACCGTGACCATGAAGCGTTTGCGGGAGAAATTACACAATCCAACCTGTCTGAAGACCATACGCAGTTTCGGATATCGAATGGAGGAAAGCATATGACAGAGAGAAGCAAACAGAGGCTGACGATTTTGCTGCCGGTACTGGTATGCGTAATCAGCATCGTTGGCATATCAGTTTTCTGGCAGTATGAATACCGGCAGGTTGCCTTCACGCACATTTCTCAATTTTGTGAGATTGTCATGGAAAATTATCCGGAAACAGAAGGGCAGGTGCTTTCTGTGCTGAAAGAATATCATACATTGACAGAGCAGGAAATCAAAGGAAATCAATTCCTGGTGCAGTATGGATATGACAACAGTGAATTTTGCAGGGGTATTCAGTGGAACTTTTTTATTTCTTCTATGGTTTTCGTGTTATTAGTTCCCGGTGCATTTCTGCTTGCCATTTGGCAGTTAAATAAGAGGAACCGTATGCGGATAGCGGAACTGACAAGTTATCTGGAGAAGGTCAATTCCTCCGCAGCCGGAACCGTCATACAAATGAAAGAAGATGAATTTTCTCATCTTCAGGATGAAATATATAAGACGGTTACATCACTATATCAGACAAGGGAAGCGGCGGTACAGGCAAAAGTGAATTTTGCAGATAATCTGGCGAATATCGCGCACCAGTTAAAGACGCCGATCACTGCCGCATTTCTTTCCCTGCAGCTTATGAAGAACACGACACCGAGTATTTATGGGGAGCAGGTTGGAAGGCAGTTGGAGCGATTAAACAGACTGGAGGAATCATTGCTGATGCTCTCAAAGATTGACGCTGGTACACTGCACTTAGAGTTCTCACAGGTGGATATCTACACTGCTTTGAACCTTGCAGCAGAAAACCTGAATGATCTGTTGATGAAAGAGCGTGTTTCTGTGGATATTCCGGATCATGGATGTATGGAAATCTATGGTGACATGGAATGGACGATGGAAGCCCTTATGAATTTGATGAAAAACTGCATGGAACATTCAAAACATGGGGGAACGATACATTGTGATTATTCCAGCAATCCGCTTTATGCGAAAATTTTGATATGGGATGATGGAGAGGGTTTCCAGGCAGAGGACATTCCACATCTTTTTGAACGGTTTTATCGTGGAAAAGACACTGCCGGAAATGGAATAGGGATTGGATTATCCCTCGCACGTTCTATTTTTGAACTGCAGAATGGCAATATTACTGCCCGGAATCGACCGGAAGGCGGGGCTTGTTTTGAAATAAGAGTGTACAGTCACTGAGATGTCACTTTCCTTTGTTATAATGTGACTTGTAAGAAGTATGTTCTGCTCGCAGGAACATACTTCACAAGTCAACGAGGAAAAATGCAGAGCATTTTTTCGAGTGGTAGTGAATATCAGCCTATAACAAGAAGGAGAGAGCTCATGGAAATACTAAAATGCGAAGGGATCAAAAAAGTATATGGTTCAGGCAATAATCAGGTTATGGCTTTAGATGGAATTGACCTGTCTGTGGAAAAAGGAGAGTTTGTAGCTATTGTAGGTGCATCCGGTTCAGGAAAATCTACGCTTTTACATATTCTTGGCAGCGTGGATCAGCCGACAGAGGGAAAAGTTGTGGTAGAAGGAACGGATATCTCTACCATGAATCGAACACAGTCGGCTATTTTCCGGCGCAGGAAGGTAGGGCTGGTCTATCAGTTTTATAATCTGATTCCCACGCTTACTATCCGGAAAAATATTCTCATGCCGCTTTCTCTGGACAAAAGGAAACCGAACCAGGAGTATTTTGAACAGGTCGTAAATACATTAGGCATTTCTGATAAGCTGGACTTTCTTCCCAATCAGCTATCCGGCGGACAGCAGCAGCGTGCTGCCATAGCGAGGTCTTTGATTTACCGTCCAGCTCTTTTGTTAGCTGATGAGCCAACCGGCAACCTGGACCAGAAAAACTCAAAGGAAATCATTGATATGCTGAAATTGTCTAACCGCAATTTGGATCAGACAATTCTGCTGATTACTCATGATGAAAAAATTGCACTGGAAGCAGACCGCATTGTAACGATAGAGGACGGGCGCATCATTAGCGATCAGAAACGGGGGTAGGCGAGATGTGGAAAGATTATTCGGCAAGTTTTATTAAAAAGAACCGCGCTTCCAGTGTGTCTATTATGGTGGCCGCTTTCATTTCTGCGTTGTTTTTGTCATTACTGTGCAGTCTGTTTTTCAATTTCTGGAACTATGACGTGGAACAGATTGTTTTAGAAGAAGGTGACTGGCAGGGGCGTATCACAGGTGAGATGGATGAAGATGATCTGGCCATGATACAGAATTTTGCGAACGTGGAGAAAGCTGTGGTCAATGAGGAATTATCGGAAGGATCAGAACTTGTGGTAGATGTGTATTTTCAAAATACCAGGACTATTTATCGGGATATGATGCTCATCATAGAGAAACTTGGCTTCGATGCGGATGCGGTATCCTATCATGAACTGCTTCTATCCAGATATCTGGTACACGATCCGCAGGATGCAGAACCGCCGCTTTTGATGGCGTTTTATCTGGTTATACTGATTATCGTGTCTCTGGCGTTGATCTTGATCATTCACAATTCCTTTGCAGTCTCCATGAATGCGAGAATTCACCAATTTGGGATTTTTTCCAGCATTGGGGCTACACCGGGACAGATCTGCACTTGTCTGATGCAGGAGGCAGCGGCGCTTTGTGTAGTACCGATATTGGTCGGCAGCATCATCGGAATTGGTCTTAGTTTTGGGGCAATCCAGATAATCAATCTATTAGCGGCAGATGCAGCTGGACGACATGAAGCCATTTTCCAGTACCATCCCCTGATATTTGCGGCTACCCTTCTTGTATCCGTTCTGACGGTGCTGATTTCCGCATGGCTGCCAGCGAGAAAGTTAAGCAGGATGACGCCGCTTGAAGCGATACGGAATACAGGTGAACTGCGGCTGAAAAAGAAAAAGCATTCCCGCATCCTGTCATTGCTGTTCGGAGCGGAAGGAGAACTGGCCGGAAACGCACTGAAGGCACAGAAGAAGGCACTTCGGACATCCACCCTGTCATTAACGCTTTCATTTTTAGGGTTTACAGTTATGCTGTGTTTCTTTACCCTTTCCGGTATCAGCACAAACCATACCTACTTTGAACGGTATCAGGATGCGTGGGATGTGATGGTAACGGTAAAAGACACAGGAATAGAGAACATAGAGCAGGCAGGAGAAATCAGGGAACTGCCGGGTGTTCAGAGCAGTATTATGTACCAGAAGGCCACGGCAGTATGTACCATTCCGGAAACGGATATCAGTGAGGAGGTGAATGCTCTGGGCGGCCTGGGAGCAGTGGCAGGCAGTTCCATAACTGTGGGAGAGGGATTTTATTCGGTTAAGGCCCCGATTGTGATTTTGGACGATGCAGGTTTTGAGGAATACTGTGAGCAGATCGGCATCACGCCGGAGCTTAACGGAAGCATTGTTCTGAACCGTATTTGGGATAGTATAAACAGCAATTTCCGTTATAAAGAGTATGTTCCTTTTACCAAAGGAGAACAGAATACAATCACTTTGCAGAATACCGGGCAGGGAGAAGTTTCGTTGGACATTCCGGTGCTTTCCTTTACACAGGAAGCTCCGGTTTTAAGAGAAGAATACACCAACTATGCCCTGGTGCAGTTTATGCCTCTGGCTGTTTGGAAAGAAATCGCCGGTCAGATTGGAAATACAGAGGCAGATACTTATATCAGAATACTTGGAGAAGATGGAATCACACTTGCGGAATTAAATGAATTAGAAGCAGATGTTGTGCAGGCTATCGGACATAAGTATACGGTGGAAAGCGAGAACCGTATTCAGGAAAAAGTGTCGGACGAAAACATACAGAAAGGTTCCATGCTGATTTTGGGTTCATTCTGTGCCTTACTTGCCATCATTGGAATTGCAAATGTATTCTCGAATACGTTGGGGTTCCTGCGGCAGAGAAAGAGGGAATTTGCACAGTACATGTCCGTTGGCATGACACCGGAAGGCATGCGGAAAATGTTCTGCATTGAAGCCCTGGTCATTGCTGGCCGTCCGCTGCTGATTACCCTGCCGCTCACAGTGTTATCGGTAGGTTTTATGATAACGGCAAGCTATCTGAATCCTATGGAATTTTTGGTAAAGGCTCCGATTGTTCCAATTGTGATGTTTATTTTGGCTATCTTCGGATTCGTTTCGCTGGCTTATTATATCGGCGGGAAGCGGATGCTGAACTGTAACCTGGCTGATGCCTTGCGGAATGACAGCGCAGCATAATTCTGGTGGATAAGGTAGTGGAGTGATCGCATGGGAAAATAATGATTATATCTTTTTCTGATTCAGAAGAACATATCATGCAAAAAATTATGGATGTTTTAAGGGATGTACCGGTAGTGGAACATCCCTTAGAGCAATCTTGTATCCTTGCTTCTTCTGATTTAAAAATCCATTTGAAAGAGCAGACTGTTTACAGGAATGGCGAGAGGGTAACAATGACTCACCATGAGTTCTTCACTTTAGCGTATCTGGCACAACACCCAGGATGGGTATTTTCCAAAGAACAGATTTATGAGGCTGTTTGGCAGGAGACCGGAGACCGGTGCGGAACCGCTGTGGTGAATGTAATAAGCCAGATCAGAAGAAAGTTAGGAGAAGGATATATAAAGACAGTGGTTGGCAGCGGTTATAAGTTTGAGAGATAGATTGAAATAGGGTAATAATTGTGGACACTTACCATTATGAGAAGTGGGCTTTAAACACTTAAAAGAGCAGGATTATAGGAGGGCTGGTGTATGGAGAAGATTTTTATTATAATTATGATTTGCTGTATGGGCATTTTTCACATATCTGATGCTCAATCAGAGTGTTTTAATGGTTTCCAAGAGGATAATTCTGAGTTTGAGTCATTACCTTTTCAGGTAATGGTGGACAAAACCTCTTTGGAAACCGGACGATCCGAAAAAGTAACCTGCTATGTTGTATCGGCAGTTGATGATTTTAGTTATAGCGTTTGTGCTGAAAAGGGGAAAATCAGGAATAAGAATTCCTTATCTTTTGATTATTTTAAGCCAGAGGAAGAATTGACCGATACGGTTCGTTTGGAATGCACAGATAAAACAACAGGACGGGTATATTCTTTTTCTATTCCCTTCATTTTTGCTGATGTCATGCCAATCGTTGAAACGGATGACCTATTGTGCGGAGAATAAGTTTGGGTTCTCTCACAATCTGCAATCTACGAAGCGGTCTGGAAGGAGCCGGGAGATAAGTGTGGCTCGGCGGTGACGAATGTAGTAAGCCAGATCAGGCGGAAAATCGGGGATGGTTATATAGAAACTGTGGTGGGGAGCGGGTATAGGTTTGTGGAATATAGAACATCTCGGAGTGTTATTGAACTGTTCCGGGATGTTTTTATAAGTGCATTTTGATTTTAGAGTATAAAACCCTATGTTACCATTTTGTTTACATGGATTTTTAGGGTGTTTCTTTCATTTGACAGCAGGATATTTTATAATCAGCCTATCCTATAGGAATCAAATCAGAAAAAGGCGGTTGATATTTATGGTTGAATTTGGTGAAAAGCTAAAAAGGGCAAGAGAAGAAAAGGGAATGACACAGCAGACTTTATCAGAGCATCTCTATGTTACCCGGCAGGCGGTATCTCGGTGGGAGTGTGGAGCCAGGTATCCAGACCTTCTGACGGCTAAAAAATTATCAGAAGTGTTAGAGGTGTCTTTGGATGAATTGCTGTCCGGGGAGGAAATGAAAAAATGCGTGGAAAAAAATCCTATTGTGGAATCTCCCGTGATAGGCAGAGTACAGTCTGCTTTATACGCCCTTGCAGGGGTAGCATATTTACTTACGAGCATTTTTACAATTAGATTTCTGGTGCCGGAACTTGTAGGAGCAAACTCGGAAGTGATCGGATATGGAACTGCATATATATTAGGATATGTGCTAATTACATTGCTGCTTTTTTGTGGACTGGCATTTTCTATTCGTGGAAAATTAACACCTAAAAAGGCAGGAGTGATTGCCGCTGCCTATTTTGGTATGCAAATATTATCAAATATTTTTGAACTAATACAGGTGCCTGGTATATGGCCGACCGTATTTCAAAGTATCATTTATCTGCTTTGTATTGCAGTTATTGTCGTATATTATTTCCAGGCGAGAAGGCTTTCTCCGATACCAGTGTATTTTGTTGCTGCGTTTGGCTTGATAAGAAGTGCCGTCATATATTTTCAGACGTTGCAGTTGGAAAATGACCTTGCATTTATCGTAAGAACCATATGGCTGATAGCAGTTGCGGGATATATGGGATTAATGGCATACCAGGCATATTCGTTAGAGAAAAAATGGCGATTGGCGGTAAAATAAGTAATTCGAAAGACTAAGGAGGGCGGAGATGTCAGTACAAATGAATATCAAACGGCAACCCGTCATCCGGCGTGGATGCCTTACCATTGATTCACAGCGATATACGGTCGTACTTGCTGGAGAGGAAATTGATCTTTATCCGAAAGAATTTGATGTCCTTTACCTGTTGGCACAGTATCCTGGTTGGGTGCTTTCTCCTGAACAGATTTATGGAGCCGTTTGGAAGGAATGCGTGGCTGGATGTGAGCATGTGGTCTACAATGTGATTTGCCAGCTTAGAAGGAAGCTGAAAAACCCGGATATGATTCAGACGGTTGTCGGGAGAGGGTATAAGTTTGTGGGATAAGAAAAGCGCAAAAGGCTGATGGCATGATTCGAAAAATGCTGTCAGCCCTTCGTGCTTTGGGGATAAAATATCAACCTAAATTGATTTTCACATAGGAATGAAGTTCTAACTATTAGATAATAAATTCGGAGTGGTCCGAAATTTTTTGATTTTCTGCCAGTAACTTTTGGAATGCCAGCAATCCTGTTTCAAGTTCGTTAGTAGTATAGGGAGAGCAGATTGCAATACGGATTGCTGTTTGCGTGGTCTTTCCGACAGCAAAACGGTCAGAACAGAGCACATGTATTCCACGCTCTTTTGCCTGTAATTCAAATTGGTATCCATTATATCCGGAAGGTAATGGAAGCCACTGAAAGAAGCTATAAGGATTGGTATTGAGGTTGTCTGGAAAGTATTTTTTAAAAATAAGGTTTCGCTCTTTGGAAAGTATTCGTTTTTGTTGAATGATATTATCTGCGATACCATCTTCAATCACTTTACTTGCAATTTCAGCATTTAAAAGCGGTATTTTCAGGTTAATATTATTTGCTGTACTCAAAATGGACTGCTGCAGCCGATGTGGAAAAACCATATAAGCAATTCGCAGTCCGGCGGAAAGAGACTTGGACATGCCATGCAGGTAAACAGTATGATCCGGTATCAGAGAAAAGAAAGGAATGTCCTTTTCCTCTGCGATAAATCCGTAGGTATCATCTTCAATCAAGATAAGATTTTGTTCCTGAATGATTCGAGAAAGCTCCTTCCGGCGTTCCAGTGGGATCGTTATCCCGGTAGGGTTATTGCAGGATGGCATCAGATAAATTCCTTTCATGTCAGAAAGATGACATTGCCGTTCCAGTAAATCCGGTATCATTCCATGTTCATCCGACTCAACAGAGATGAGCTGTATATGAAGTTGTTTTGCCAGTGTAATGAAATTAGAGTATGTAAAAGCATCTGTTACAATCTTATCTCCAGGCTGGAATAATGCAAGAAGCGAAATGGTAAGCGCATTCTGTGTTCCGGCAGTCAAAATAATATGGTCACAGGAAGCATCTACATGGAAAGTTGACAGCCATTTTTGGGCTGTCCGTTTGTGGTGCATATTTCCTAAGGTAAAATTAAATTCAAATAATCGATCAGAATGCTCACCTTGCAAAATAGTCCGGGCAGCATCGGCAACGATTGAATTAAACTGATAATAAGGACGGATCAATCCAAGCTCAATAAAATCCTCCGCTGGTTTTTCCCATTTGGGCAATACGGCGTTGGGTGATATAAAGGTTCCACTGCCGATTGCTGCATAAATCAGTCCCTTTGCCTCACACAACTTGAAAGCACGGGTAATTGTACTCAGATTTACATCTAAGAAATCTGCTAACTCCCTCTGAGGTGGTAATTTCGTATTGGGAGTAAGTTCTCCATTCAAAATATCCTGTTCTAAAGCCTCTGCGATAGAGAGATAAAGGGGCGGCTTTAATTTCGCTTTGTTGGGTTTCCATGACATCGGGAAATTTTCAAAAGAATTTACCGGCATATATAACTCCTCCAATCGGAAAAATGTCTTGCATACAATTTTAATCTTGAAGCGGTACAAAGTCAATGGTATCGTAATAATTGTTTTAATTGTATGCTTTTATTGAGAGCAGGAGGTATTTATGGAAAGAGAATTAAGAGACCAGCTTTTAAGGCTGTTGGAGAATAATAGTAAATTATCCTCACAGGATTTAGCAGTTATGTTAGGGGCTGCAGTAGAAGAAGTAGCGAATGAGATTTCCGTATTGGAACAGGAACATGTTATATGTGGCTATCATACCTTGATTGACTGGAACAAGATCAATGATGATGATGTCACTGCGTTAGTTGAATTACGGGTAACGCCTCAAGGGGGAGATGGCTATCAGAAACTGGCAGAAAGGATAAAAGAATTTCCACAGGTAGTGACTTTGTACCTGATGTCGGGGGCTTATGATTTTCTTGTTATGGTAAAGGGAAAGACATTAAAGGAAATTTCGCTTTTTGTATCCGGTAAGTTGGCATCTATCCATGAGGTACAAAACACAACCACCCATTTCACTTTGACAAAATATAAAGAATTTGGGGTGGATTTTGAGGTAGAAAAAGTGGATGAAAGAATGGTGGTGACACCATGAAAGAGCTGCTTTCCCAAAAAATTTTACAGTTGAAGCCATCTGGAATACGAAAGTTTTTCGATGTAGCAAACGAAGTGCCAGGGGTAATTTCCCTGGGCGTTGGGGAGCCGGACTTTCCAACGCCCTTTCATATCCGGGAGGCCGGAATCCAGGCAATGCAGTCGGGTAAAACTTTTTATACGGCCAACAGTGGACTAAAAGAGTTACGAAAAGAAATCTGTATCTACACGGAAGAAAAAATAGGAAATCGGTATAATCCTGATACAGAGGTGATGGTTACGGTGGGCGGCAGTGAAGCGATTGATATTGCTTTGCGGGCGATTATGAATCCCGGTGATGAAATTTTATATATAGAACCCAGTTTTGTGTCTTACCTTCCCTGCATTACAATGGCAGACGGGATTCCGGTTCCGATAGAATTAAAAGCAGAAAACCAATTCCGTTTGACAAAGGATCAGTTAGAGGCGGCAATCACGCCAAGAAGCAAAGCACTTATTTTATCTTATCCCAATAATCCAACGGGGGCGATTATGGAGCAGCATGACCTGGAAGGATTACTGGAAGTCATCCAGAAGCATAATTTGCTGGTGATTTCGGACGAAATTTATAGCGAACTTACTTATGGGAAGAAGCATATTAGTATTGCTAGTTTGCCGGGAATGAGAGATAGGACAATCCTGATCAATGGGTTTTCAAAAAACTTTGCCATGACAGGGTGGCGTTTGGGTTATGCATTAGCGAATTGCGAAGTCATGGAGCAGATGAATAAAGTACATCAATATGCTATTATGTGTGCGCCGACAATCAGCCAGTATGCAGCAATCGAGGCATTAAGACATAGCACCGAAGATGTAGAACGCATGAAAGAGTCTTATAATCAGCGCCGCCGTTATCTGTATCATGAGCTGGCCCGCTTGAAGTTACCATGTTTCCAGCCGGAAGGTGCCTTCTATATATTCCCTGATGTCCGTGAGTTTGGAATGTCCAGTGAGGAATTTGCAGTGGATCTTTTAAAAGAGGAAAAAGTAGCGGTTGTACCCGGAAGTGCATTTGGGGACTCAGGAGAAGGCTTTATCCGGATTTCTTATGCATATTCAATAGCAGAATTGAAAGAAGCTCTGCTAAGGATAGAGCGATATATCCAAAGGAAAAGGAAGGAACTAGCATGAAGGATTTAACACAGGGAGATGAACTAAAGACGATATTTTATTTTTCCCTGCCAATTTTCATCGGAAACTTATTTCAGCAGCTCTACAATGTGGCAGATAGTGTGATTGTTGGAAATTTTTTAGGGAAAGAAAGTCTGGCAGCAGTAGGTTTCAGCTATCAAATTAATTTTCTTTTGATTGCTCTTTCGATGGGAATTTCACTGGGAGCGAGTGTCCTTGTTTCCCGGTACTTTGGTGCAGGGGAGAGGGAGAAGATAAAGAAGGTCATTGATACCGGATTTTTATTTTCCGTTTTCCTGGCAATCATCATAGCAGTTGCAGGCGTCATCTTTTCAGAAAAGATTTTACTGTTTTTCCGAGTTCCTGATAAGTTAATTGGAATGGCTGACAGTTACTTGAAACTTATATTTATCGGGTGTATTCCCACCTTTTCATACAATGCTCTGACTAATATTTTACGAGGAATAGGAGATTCCAAAACTCCAACATACATATTAATTGCAGCAACGCTTATTAATATAGTTTTAGATGTTTTCTTTATTACGGTATTGGATATGGGAGTTAGCGGCGCAGCTGTCGCAACCGTAATCGCACAGACATTTTCTTTCGTTGTGTGTATGCGGTACATGAAATACAAATATCCCGATCTCTTTATCCGGATATGGAATTTGCAGCTGGATTTGAAAGAATTGAAAAAAAGTCTGGTAATCGGAACACCTGCTATGCTTCAACAGGTATTTGTCAGCGTAGGTTTTATGTCCATTCAGTTTTTAATCAATGGATTTGGAACTGATTGTATGGCTGCTTATACGGCAGCTTCTAAAGTGGACTCTTTTGCAGAAATGCCTGCTTTGAATTTGGGGCAGGCAATGACGAATTTTGCGGCACAGAATTATGGAGCTAAAAAAATGGATCGGGTAATAAAGGGCGGAAAGTCAGCATTGGTCATGGGAGTGGGTGTATCGGTTCTTATTTCTACTGTGATATGTTTGTTCCCTTCCAGCTTTATTTCAATATTTAACCGTGATCCGGGAGTTATACAGATTGGGAACAGCTATCTTCGCACTGTGTCGGTTTTTTATTTCGTTTTTGCAGCCATGCAGATATTAAATGGCATATTGCTAGGATATGGGAAATCATTTGTCCCAATGCTTGCATCAATCGGATCACTTTGTCTTATGCAGGTTCCTGCAGCCATTATACTTTCAGGAACCAGTTTGGGATATAACGGTATTTGGATTGCAGCACCGATAGGGTGGTTTGGGGGACTGACGATTCGGTTTCTGTATTTCCGGTATATTGCCAGAAAATAGCAAAAAGGTTTATAGGGGTAATTATGAAAATAGATATGACCTCGGGAAAGCCTATTCATATTTTATTACAATATTCCCTGCCGTTACTAGCGGGAAGTATTCTTCAGAATCTTTATAATATTTTTGATACAGCCATTGTAGGACATATTTTAGGGAAATACACTCTTGCAGCCGTTGGAAATTCTTATGTTCCAATGCTGATTATCAACAGCATTATTTTGGGGATAGCCTCTGGCATTTCCATTTTTGTTGCCCGATCATTCGGTGGGCATGATGAAGAAAAAATTAAGGAATGCATTGGTTCTGTTCAAACACTGATTTTATTTGTGGGAATTGGATTGTGCATTTTATTTCTTGTATTTGCCAGATGGATTTTTGTTTTTATGAAGATACCGGATGATATTATTGGCTCGGCAGCCGCTTATTTAAGGATAATATCTTTAGGAATCCCATTCTTGGCAATCTACAATTTTTATTCTGCTTTGATTAAGGCAAAGGGAAATTCTAAGACACCGGTTCAATGTATTAGCATTTCCTGTGGAATGAATATTCTTCTTGATTGTCTGTTTGTAGCCTGGTTCCGGTGGAATGTGGAAGGGGCTGCAATTGCCACTGTTATTTCACAGGCGGCAGCGGCAGGTATGTCGGTATTGTATTTATACCGATATGACAGAGAGGTTTTAATGGAAAGCCCTAATAATAAGTGGATAGGTTCCATGCTTAAATTAAGTATAACCGGGATTGTACAAAATGGATCATCTGCACTCAGTATGTTTTTTATTCAGGGAATTATCAATACATTTGGTGTAAATGAGATTTCTGCTTACTCATCTGCATATAAAATTGAAGGTATTCTCACTATGCCAGCGGTTAATCTTGGAAATGCCCTATGTGTTTATGTTGGACAGAATATGGGAGCGGGGAATTGGAAACGGACTAAGCAGGGGCTAAGGGACTGCTTTAAGATTGCAGTAGTTATTACTTCTATGGCAATGATAATAATTTGGGCCGCAGCACCATTTCTCCTTTATCTTGTGGTAGGGGATGAAAAGGAAGTGATTCGTGTTGGTGTACTTTATCTCCAAATTATTTCAATCACTTTTCCCCTATGCGTCAGTCTGTATCTGCTGACGAATTTTCTACGTGGTGCTGGTGAGATTATATATCCTCTGTTTAACACTTTGCTTGAGCTAAGTTTCCGCACAATTTCGGCTTTTGTTTTGGCTCGTTATTTAGGATTTATTGGAGTGTTATTATGCAGACCGTTGAGTTTTATTGTGAGTACGATAAGTCTTTCACAGAGATATATCTCAGGAAAGTGGCGACAGCACTGCATAAAGAAGGGTAGTGACGGCAATCGTGAATGTAGTGAACCAGATTAGGGGGGAAAATTGAGGATGAGTATATGGAAACTATTGTGGAGAGCGGATATAGGTTTGTGAGACGGCGAACGTTCTGGAGTGACACTGTGAACTATTGCTTTGGGTTCTTTTTATGGTTTAAAAAAGAGCATAAGATATCAAATACGACTTGATAAGTGGTTGTCTCCGATTTATAATACTATTTCATTAAAGTGCCTATTTGGAAACGTTTATAGTATGAGATTAATGAGGTGAACCTATGAAAATACAACCGAGTGACTACATGAAAAAGTGTTTAAGAATATGTTTCGATGCTCAGGTCGCATCAATGTTAGATACTTATGCTTGCATTGTGACCTTTGAAAAAGGAACACATGTAATTAGAGTAGGAGAGGTAGTCAGCTCATTTTATTTTATAATATATGGTATTGTAAGAGGTTATTATATTGATGATGAGGGGCATGAGGTTACGAAATGTTTTGAAGCCGAGAATTGTTTTTTCGGATCAGAGTGCTATAGAACAAATCAGAGCGCATCCTTTTATGTTGAGTGCTTGGAAGAGTGCAAATGCTTAAGGCTACCATATTCCTTAGTTAAGAAACTTATATCTTTGGATCAACAGGTGGGAAATTATATTCAGAATTTATATCTGGAAGAGGTAGGAAAACTAGAACATCGAACTAGAGATTTACTTTTAATGACCGCAGAGGAACGATATATTTCTTTTTGTAAGGATTATCCGAGTTTGCAGAGAAGAGTACAGTTGCGATACATAGCGTCGTATATTGGCATACAACCGGCCTCAATGAGTAGAATTAGAAAAAAATTAAAAAATCAAATATGAATTAACAAAGGTGAATTACAGCCTCTTTTTGCGGACGTATAATTATTGCAAAAGGAGGCGTTTTATGGAATATGCTTTAATTACTGGTGCAACAAGCGGAATTGGATTTGAATTGTCTGTATTGTATGCTCAAAATGGATATGGGCTTGTGCTGGTGTCTTCTAGCAAGGAGCATTTAGAGAATACGGAAAATAGATTGAATGAACAATATAGCGTTCCTATTCTCATATATGAGCAGGATTTGACAAAACAAGGTGCTGCTCTTGAATTATACAATAAAATAAAACAGAAGAAGCTGGACGTTACGGTGCTGATTAACAATGCAGGATTTGGTCTTGTTGGAGCAACTGATGAAATAAATCTGAGTATCGATGAACAAATGATGATGTTAAATATGATAAATCTTGTCTCATTAAGTAAATTGATTATTTTAGATATGTATCGGAATAAAAAAGGGAAAATATTAAATGTATCTTCAACAGGTGCGTTCCAGCCAGGGCCATACACATCAACCTATTTTGCAAGCAAGGCGTTTGTATTAAGTTACAGCAGAGCGATACGATACGAGGCAAAAGCGAGAGGTGTTCAAATATGTATACTTTGTCCAGGGGCTACGAAAACAGGCTTTTTTAGAAGAGAAGGTACAGCTACTCCAAATAAAGCGATGTTACCTGAGCAGGTTGCCCGCATCGCATTTAGAGGATTAATGAAAAATAAAGAAATCATTATACCAGGTTTAAAAAATAGATTGCTTCAACTTTTTCCATTAAAGATAAAAATGCTTAGTGTTGCAAGAATGAAGAAAAAAAGCAGAGATTGAACTAATCGAAGTGTATTGACTTATTATGTGCTTGATGAATGATCTTGTATAATGAACCATTTGTAACTTATTATGTAAGGGAGGCGGAGATGTCAGTACAGATGAATATCAAACGGCAACCCGTCATCCAGCGTAGATACCTTACCATTGACCTGCAATGCTGTACGGTTATATTGTCGGGTGAACAAATAACTCTATATCCGAAAGAATTTGATGTCCTTTA
>JALFIB010000062.1 GCA_022776305.1 Lachnospiraceae bacterium | reverse complement strand
AAAGTTTTAGGAGGTTCGGTTATGGCAGTATTAGTTACGGGCGGTGCCGGATATATCGGCAGCCATACGTGTGTAGAACTTTTGAACAGCGGCTACGAAGTAGTTGTCATGGATAATCTCTACAACTCGAATGAAAAAGCTCTGGAAAGAGTGGAAAAGATTACGGGAAAACCAGTAAAATTCTACTGTGTCGATATGCTTGATAAAGATGCGATGAATGACATATTTGAAAAAGAAGATATTGATTCAGTCATTCATTTTGCAGGATATAAGGCAGTGGGAGAGTCAGTACAAAAGCCCCTTGAGTATTACCACAACAATATCACAGGTACCTTAAATCTCTGCGACGTCATGAGGAACCATGGAGTGAAAAAGATCATTTTCAGTTCTTCTGCAACTGTTTATGGTGACCCGGCTTTCGTACCGATCACAGAAGAGTGCCCGAAAGGCAAGATCACAAATCCTTACGGACAGACAAAAGGAATGCTGGAGCAGATCCTTACAGACCTTCATGTTTCAGATCCTGAATGGAACGTGGTGCTCCTTCGTTACTTTAATCCGATCGGAGCACATAAAGCAGGTATCATCGGTGAAGATCCCAAAGGAATCCCCAACAATCTTGTTCCTTATATTGCACAGGTGGCTGTGGGAAAATTGGAAAAGCTTGGTGTGTTCGGAAATGACTACGATACACCGGACGGTACAGGTGTGCGTGACTACATACACGTGGTGGATCTGGCCAAAGGCCATGTAAAAGCCATGAAGAAATTTGATGATACTCCGGAAGTTCGCATCTACAATCTCGGTACCGGAAATGGATACAGCGTCCTTCAGGTACTCCATGCCTTTGAAAAAGCCTGCGGCAAGACACTTCCTTATGAGATCAAGCCGCGCCGTGCCGGAGATATTGCTACCTGTTACGCAGATCCGTCAAAAGCAAAGGCGGAGCTCGGCTGGGAGGCAGAGTACGGAATTGATGAGATGTGCGAGGATTCCTGGAGATGGCAGTCCATGAACCCCAACGGGTATAATGATTAGAATTGTAAGTTGACAGATATTGCCTTGGTGATAAAGTTTTCACAAAAAGGGCTGGACGAATCTGTCGATTTATGAGAAAATACAACAGGTTAAAAGAATTCAAAATTGAAAGGAGTTTTAACATGATTTATTCACGCGAAGTAGAAGAAATGTGCCCGGTTGCACAGGGCGTTCATCATGGCGCTGCTCCGATTCCGGAAGAAGCAAAATGGGTACAGGCTAAGGAAGTAAAAGATATTTCCGGTCTGACACACGGTGTAGGCTGGTGCGCTCCGCAGCAGGGTGCCTGCAAACTTACATTGAACGTTAAAGAAGGTATCATTCAGGAAGCACTGGTTGAGACGATCGGATGTTCTGGTATGACACATTCAGCAGCTATGGCATCTGAGATTCTTCCTGGCCTGACAGTTATGGAAGCTCTGAATACAGACCTTGTATGTGATGCTATCAATACAGCTATGAGAGAGCTCTTCCTTCAGATCGTTTACGGCCGCAGCCAGTCCGCATTTTCAGAGGATGGACTTCCGGTTGGTGCAGGTCTTGAGGACCTTGGAAAAGGACTTCGTTCACAGGTTGGTACTATGTATGGTACATTGAAAAAAGGCCCGCGTTATCTGGAGATGGCAGAAGGCTACGTTACAGGAATTGCTCTTGACGCTGACGATCAGATCATCGGTTACCAGTTTGTAAGCCTTGGCAAGATGACTGACTTCATCAAGAAGGGTGACGATCCGAATACCGCTTGGGAAAAAGCAAAAGGACAGTACGGTCGTGTTGCTGATGCAGTGAAGATTATTGATCCGAGAAAAGAGTAATTAGGGAGGTAATGGAAAATGGCTTTATTTGAATCATACGAGAGAAGAATTGACAAAATCAATTCTGTTTTGAATAGTTATGGCATTGCTTCCATCGAAGAAGCAGAGAAGATTACAAAAGATGCCGGACTGAATGTATATGACCAGATCAAAGGCATTCAGCCCATCTGTTTTGAAAACGCTTGCTGGGCATACACAGTAGGTGCAGC
>JALFIB010000056.1 GCA_022776305.1 Lachnospiraceae bacterium | reverse complement strand
ATGACATTCTTCAAAGAATGGTAGCTCTCCCCTGCCTTCAAGCTGCTGGCGTCTATCTTTGCACGGTAAAACCTTGTGCGCTTGGGCAAAGCCGCGATACTTTGCTTATCTGAGTTGTTATCCGGCTCCATGTCATATACGGTCGCACGCCCCGGCCCGTCATCGGAAGATTCTTCCAGATATACGTCCAGCCGCGCCCCGTGCTTATCCGTATCGCTTCCATAATAGACCTTTTGGGGCACTACGGTCAACGGGCCAAACTCCTTCTGGAAAATAATCTTCAAAAGCTCCCTGACAAAGGCTTCCCCAATCCCCGGGTATGTCACCATGGTACCAAATAAAAAATCATCCAGTAAGTTCAAGTTTTCAAGTTTTCTTCTTTGCATATTTTCTTCTCCTTTCGCGCTACTGCGGAAAGGGGGAATCAAATATGTACCACGGAACACTTTCCCCGGCCTGACTTCGATCCTATGATCCTGTCTTCGATCCTATTTGCGATCCTTTCCGCCATATTCACTTGTTTCCATATGGGGGAATGAACCGCCGATTGGCTTGAAATGCTCCCAGATATGTAATATTATTTTAACAATTGGAGTCTTTTATGTCAACTTTAAATTACTGTGAAATCCAGCCCTTTGCATATGAATCTGCACGGTCTGCCTTTTCATTTTTCTACATGGCTGAACTGTATTCGTCGCAGTCAAGCGGATATTCGCAATCCGCTTCGCTACTTGCTCATAACCGAATAACTGCTTCGCAGTTTATCAGATGGGATTTGTACCCCACCTGATACAAGCAAGTCCCCACCCACCACCTAATGATCTGCACATTTGAAGCGGGGGACTTACTTGATTCGATTAAAATACCGGTCAGATTTCTCCAACCGGCATTTCTTTATTTTTATCTTTTTCAATTCTACTCAATTTTCACTCGCATCATCTTTCGTTGGTTTTGCATCCACATTATCCTCTATTTGATGTCTATTCACATCTTTTTCTGTTTGATGTGCATCCAAACCATTTTCTTTCGATGTGACAAGAGAACTATTTTCTCCTTCTGCTGATCACCACACCGCCTGTGAGCAATATCACTACCAGTGCGATTGCCATCAATGCAAGGTAAAGCATGATCGGTGTATCGTCTCCGGTACGCGGAGTCCGGATCGTTCCCTTCTCTGTGCTGACTTCTGTCTCGATCTCTGTCTCTTCTTCAGATTCTGTAAACTTGTTGGTGATGATGACTTCGTCGTCTGGAGAGGAGGGGCTTAATTCAACCTTTCCGCCCTCTTTGTTGATGGTAAAGGTGAACTCCTGTCCGCTGCCAAGAGGCTTGCCGTCTTTATCTGTCTCTGTAATGTAGTAGGTTGCGGAGTCTCTGACTGACTGGCCGATGTTAACCTCCAGCGGAACGCTGACGCTGCTCTTGCCATCCATGCTCAATTTTACTACGGTGTACAGCTCGGTGAAGTTTGCATCGGTGAACACACCTGCGTAGAATACACGGTTTGTCTTGTAATCCATGCCATCCAGCAATGTCTTCTTTGTGATGGTCAAGGTGCCGCCGTAGTAGTAGTTTTGTGGCAGTCCGCGGGTAGCATTCTGGAAGGTGATCTCGCCTTCCGGCTCGAAACGAGTGATGGATACGCTCTGTCCGTTGGGGTACAATGCCTCGAAAAGAACGTCATCGCCCTGTATTGCACTTGGAACCACATTGCCCTGACCGTCGGTCTCTGCAATATAGTAAGTCATGTCTGTGGTCAGGTTTTCAAATACTGCTGTGGCCGTATCGCTGTTTAAGAAACGAAGGGGCATATCGGTCGTTCCTGCGGCGCGAACGGTACAAGCTTCATCGGTAAACAATCCTACGTAGAATACGATCTCTTCATTTTCCGGCGGATTGTAACTCAGTTCCGTTTCTGTGTTATAAAGAGATTTCTTGACACGGATCACACCATTATTCTTCGGTCCCTCGATCTCTGTCTTCGGTGTCACCTTCACCTCATACTGCCAGATATTTCCATTCTCCTGTTTTTCAGGGAACGGAACGGAAATCAGGAATGTAGCAATGGCATCCACGCGGTAACTGGTATTTGCATCTTTCTCTTGGAATACGAGGTAGATACCCGGCTCCAGATCATTAAAAACTACAGTGCCGTCAGAAGCTGCTGCTGCAGTCTTCACATCACTTCCTGTGGCAAGGGGAGCCAGCTTCTGTGCTGCCTCGTTGGACTGGGAAGCCGTCATGCCTGCCAGTTCAATGCCTGTGCTCTTATATGCCTCCAGAAGTGTGTAGTCCGCAGAACCGCCATGGGTCTCAAGGCTTGCCACCTGTGCCAGTTTCACCTGAACGCCCGGCATGGGTTTGATGTTGTCAGTCTCCAAATTGGGATCGGTATACTGCATGGTTACTTTCAGGGATCCCGTAAGGTCCGGCGTA
>JALFIB010000038.1 GCA_022776305.1 Lachnospiraceae bacterium | reverse complement strand
CGAATTGCTGATTTGGAAGAGATGGACGAGATTGGTTACGAGGATTACTTTTATGGTGATGGGATCTGCCTTGTGGAGTGGGCTAATCTTATTGAAGAGCTGATGCCGGAAAATACCATCCGTATCACCATAGAAAAAGATCTGGAATGCGGATTTGATTTCCGCAGGATTACAGTAGAATAGGAGCAAAAGTATGAAGATATTAGCTTTGGACAGTTCAGGATTGGTGGCATCAGTAGCGATTGTGGAGGATGATGTCCTGCTTGCGGAGTATACTGTAAATTATAAAAAAACTCATTCTCAGACGCTGCTTCCGATGCTCAGTGAAGCAGCGAAAATGATAGAATTGGATCTTAAGACGATTGATGCTATTGCAGTAGCAGCCGGGCCGGGATCTTTTACAGGACTGCGCATTGGTTCGGCGACGGCGAAAGGGTTAGGGTTAGCGTTGGATAAACCTTTGGTCCATATCCCTACCGTGGATGCTTTGGCATTCAATTTATACGGATGCGAAAAATACATTTGCCCTTTGATGGATGCCAGAAGGAATCAAGTGTATACGGGGATTTATCGATTTGACGGAGATGAATTCCGGATTATTAAGCAGCAGGAGCCGATGGCTGTGGAAGAAATTGCAGAAAAGCTTAATGCACTTGACGGTGAAGTTGTTTTTCTTGGGGACGGAGTCCCAGTATATCAGGAGCTGCTTGGCCAAAAGATGCAGGTACCTTATACTTTTGCTCCTGCAAATATGAATCGGCAACGGGCAGCATCGGTTGCAGTATTGGCATCTTTGTACGTAAAAGAAGGAAAACTTGAAAGTGCAGCTGACCATAAGCCGGATTACCTGCGCCTTTCACAGGCAGAACGTGAAAGGGCAGAAGCTATGAAAAAGCAGGAAAAAGCTTTGGAAACGGAATAAGCCTCGGAGATGGAATAAGCTTTGGGGGTAGAATAAGTTATAGACAGGAATCTGACATGTGTTTTGAAATAAAAAAGATGCAGCCTCAGGACGCAAAGGGAATGGCGGAAATTGAAAGACAGGTTTTTTCACAGCCTTGGAGTGAACAAGGATTTTTGTCTGCTTTGCAGTCACCCGATACGTTATATCTGATTGTCTGGAAGGATGGTCGGATCATTGGATACTGCGGATTTCTTCAGTCTTTTGAGGAGGCAGATGTCACCAATGTGGTTGTAAAAGAAGAGTGGCGGGGCCGCGGAGTAGGGCGCAGGATGTTAAAAGAACTGATGGATCAGGGAAAAAAAAGAGGTGTAGAGCGTTACACCTTAGAGGTGCGCACCGGAAATACAGCTGCGATTAAATTGTATGAAAATCTGGGGTTTGAATCTGTGGGGATCCGGAAGGATTTTTATGAATTTCCGCGGGAAGACGCACTCATTATGTGGACATCTTGAATCTGACATCATCTTGTGTTCTCAATGATTCCCAGTAGGCATAAAAGAGCGCCGGCACTATAATAATGGTGCAGGCAGCGGCCAACATAAGGATTCAGGAGGAGACAGATGAAAACAGAGAAAACGATATACTGTAATGGATGCGGAAGACGGATCGGAAAAGACGAAAATGGTGTCATGGAAGAAATTCTGATGGTAGAATGGAATTGGGGATATTTTTCACGCAAAGATGGGGAAAAACATTCATTTTGCTTATGTGAAAAATGTTATGACAGATTAAGGGCTTCATTTTTACTGCCGGTACAGGTTGAAAATTATCTGTAATGCTTTTTGGCTTTTATTTCCAAGAGCGGATGATGGCGGCAGAGATTACAGGGATAATGAAAAGAGAAGAGGAATAGTATGCTTGACGTTTGTTTGTTAGGGAGCGGTGGAATGATGCCATTGCCATATCGGTGGCTCACTTCGCTTATGATGAGATTTAATGGCAGTAATCTTTTGATTGACTGTGGGGAGGGGACACAGATCGCCATCAAAGAAAAGGGATGGAGTTTTAAACCCATTGATACAATCTGTTTTACCCATTACCATGGAGACCATATCAGCGGGCTTCCGGGATTGCTTTTGACTATGGGCAACGCAGAAAGGACTGAGCCCCTTACTTTGATCGGGCCAAAAGGATTGGAACGAGTTGTAAATGCACTGAGGGTGATTGCCCCGGAACTGCCTTTTCCCATCATTTTTAAAGAAATACAGGGGCCGGAGCAGACCTTTGAACAAGCGGGCTATAAAATAACAGCTTTCCGCGTGAATCACAATGTGACTTGCTACGGGTATACCATTGAGATAGAACGGGCCGGAAAATTCGATGTGGAGCGTGCAAAGGCGGCAGACATCCCGATGAAATTCTGGAGCAAGCTTCAAAAAGGTGAGATTATGGAAGAAGGAGGGCGGATTTTCCACCCGGAAGATGTTTTAGGGCCTGCCCGAAAAGGCATTAAGGTGACATATTGTACGGATACTCGTCCGGCGGAAATCATTGCAAAACAGGCAGAAAATGCAGACTTGTTTATTTGCGAAGGTATGTATGGTGAGCCGGAAAAAGCAAAAAAAGCAGTGGAATATAAGCATATGACTTTTGAAGAAGCAGCCAAGCTTGCAAAAAAGGCAAAACCGAATCAAATGTGGCTGACCCATTATAGCCCGTCACTTGTACGTCCTGAGGAATACATGGACGAAATCCGGAAAATATATCCTGATATTTACCCGGGCAAAGACGGGAAAACGGTGGAACTTGATTTTGAAGATGATTGATGGAGGCATAAGATGAACGAAAAGGATACTTTGATTTTAGCAATTGAGAGCTCATGCGATGAGACCGCAGCTTCAGTAGTAAAAAACGGAAGAGAAGTCCTCTCAAATATCATTTCCTCCCAGATCGAACTTCATAAATTGTATGGAGGAGTTGTGCCGGAAATTGCATCGAGAAAGCATATTGAAAAAATAAATCAGGTTATCGAAGAGGCACTTGCTGTATCCGGAAAAACGTTATCCGATATGGACGCTATTGCCGTAACATACGGTCCGGGATTAGTAGGTGCGCTGTTGGTAGGCGTAGCAGAAGCGAAAGCCATCAGCTATGCGGCGAACCTGCCACTGGTGGGAGTCCACCATATTGAAGGGCACATTTCGGCTAATTATATTGAAAATAAAGATTTGGAACCGCCTTTTATCTGCCTTGTTGTTTCCGGAGGACATACCCACTTGGTGCGGGTAAAAGATTATGGGGAATACGAGATCTTGGGCCGTACAAGGGACGATGCGGCAGGCGAAGCGTTTGACAAAGTGGCAAGGGCCATTGGCCTTGGATATCCCGGCGGACCGAAGATCGACAAATTGGCGAAAGAAGGGAATGCAGGCGCCATTCATTTCCCTAAAGCCAAAATCGAGGATGCCCCATATGACTTTAGTTTTAGCGGGTTAAAATCTGCTGTTTTAAATTATTTAAATGGCTGCAAAATGAAAGGGGAAGAGATTGTGGAGGCGGATGTAGCTGCATCCTTCCAGAAAGCAGTCGTAGATGTGTTGGTAGAACATGCCATTTTAGCAGTAAAAGAATCAGGGATGGATAAACTAGCGATTGCGGGAGGCGTTGCATCCAACGGTTCTCTACGTAAGGCCATGGAAGAGGCGTGCGCAGAAAACCATATTAAGTTTTACAGGCCATCACCGATCTTTTGTACAGATAACGCTGCGATGATCGGCGCTGCAGGTTATTACGAATATAAAAAGGGTGTCCGTAGCGGCCTTGATTTAAATGCAGTTCCGAACCTGAAGCTCGGAGAAAGATAGAATCTTTAATTTAAAAATACGATTTATAAGAATGCGAAAGATAGAATCCGTGGTTTGGAAATACATTTCACAGGGGAAGATTGGGGGCGACTGATGTGGGTAATGCGGCGATTGTACTTGCCGGTGGTAATGGAAGTAGAATGCACAGCGAAATAAAAAAACAATACATGCTCATTGGCGGAAAACCAGTGCTGTTTTACTCGCTGGATACATTTCAGAAAAGCAGTATCATAGATGAAATTATTCTGGTCTGTGGCTCTGAAGAAGTAAATAGATGCAAAAAAGAGATTGTAGAAAAGTATGGCTTTACAAAAGTGAAAAAAGTGGTTGCGGGAGGAAAAGAGCGCCATGATTCCGTTTGGGAAGGATTAAAAGCAGTCGGTTCATGCGATTACGTTATGATTCACGACGGTGCACGCCCTTTTATAGACCAGAATATGCTGGAACGTATCTGGGAGGAACTGCCGAAAGTGCGCGCATGCACGGTGGGGATGCCTGTAAAGGATACGATTAAGCTGAGTGATATAAAAGGTTTTGTAGAGCAGACACTGCCGCGTGAACGCTTATGGATGATCCAGACACCGCAGGCTTTTGAGTATAGCTTGATCTGTCAGGCGCATAAGCGTTTAGCAGAAGGAAAAATGCAGGGTCTTAAAGTCACAGATGATGCCATGCTGGTGGAATCCATGGAAAATCTGCCGGTCAAGCTGGTTGAGGGTTCTTATGAGAATATAAAGATCACAACACCGGAAGATTTAGTTTTGGCAGAAGCAATCCAAAAGAAAAGAAGCATGGAAGATGAGATGGCGTAGACAAAACAGCTCTGAAGTCTGGAAACTGAAATTGAAAAAAATTCAAAAACACTGTTGACAGAATCGGACAAAGCTGGTATTATATTTCTTGCGCTGATTACTGGTGCAAAGATGGAGAGGTATCGAAGTGGTCATAACGAGGCGGTCTTGAAAACCGTTTGTCCGCAAGGGCGCGTGGGTTCGAATCCCACCCTCTCCGTTTACAATGTTTATAGAAGATGCAGATTGAAAAACTGTGTCGATAAAATTAATATTGCTTATTGATTTAGGCGTCTGGAGAAGTACCCAAGCGGCTGAAGGGGCTCCCCTGGAAAGGGAGTAGATCGTTAATAGCGGTGCGAGGGTTCAAATCCCTCCTTCTCCGTTTGTCAAAAAAAGTTTGAAAAAACTTGTTGACAAAAGAAAGATATTGTGGTAATATCAGAAAGCTGACAAACAGCAGCGAGAACCTTGATAACTGAACAGTGGAACAACCTTGAAAGATTCTAAAAGAGTTAATTTTTTAAGGGACTGACCTTTAAAACAGTAAAGAAGATAGCCAAGTTTACCTTGGCCGAATCAAACATTTTATCAGAGAGTTTGATCCTGGCTCAGGATGAACGCTGGCGGCGTGCTTAACACATGCAAGTCGAACGAAGCACTTTCACTTGATTCTTCGGATGAAGGCGATGGTGACTTAGTGGCGGACGGGTGAGTAACGCGTGGGTAA
>JALFIB010000028.1 GCA_022776305.1 Lachnospiraceae bacterium | reverse complement strand
CAACGCCCGCTTCACCAAAGATGGGGAAATGGTCCGGTCAGGAGAGCAGGTAGTCATGGGCGGAAATGACAGTTATACTGCCCTTTGCAGAAAACACTATAAAGAGGGAAACCTGGGTCCCAAAAAACTTATATAAAGAGGAAAATCTAGGTTCTAAAAAACTTATATAAAGAGGTTGCCGTAAATTATAAGGGCTGCTACAAATGATAAAGACAGGGATATCACATATCTGAGCATATCAATCCCTGAGCTTTTTTTGCAGCAGCCCCTTTTTCTTTTATATTAGTTTTTTTATTTATCTCACCGTTCCATCATCTTGCGGAAAAAGGCGCACTCTTCGTCGTTGCACAGCTGTCCCAACGGTTCCTGCACTGTCACATGAAAAACATGGTACAAAGGCTCTTCTTCGGAGCCATAAGTCTTAAATTCGTAATATACCCCGTTTTTCTTCAGCGCCTCTTCCAGAAGCGGAGCCTGCGGCCTGCAAAAATCCCCCACAGAGGTCATCAGGTACACTGGCGGAAAAGCGGGTGTAACGTGGTCAGGCACATTCATCAAGGCCTGTTCTTTTTCAGATCCATGCTCGCGGAGAAGATCCTCACAAATTAAATCTTTATCCTGTGATTCGCTTAAGATATCATGGTTGCCAAAGAGCACGTACGCGCCGCAGTTCAGTGCTACGGCAGTGGGCACAAACCCATGGGGCACTTTGAAGTTATAGTGTTCCGCGTATTCCGCGTTTGTGCAGATAGCAGAATACAAGCCCGCCAGATGTCCTCCTGCAGAATCGCCTACCAAAAAGACGTGCTCCATGTCCAGTCCGTATGCTTCCTGATTTTCATACATCCATCCGATCACATCGTTCATATCCACCAGAGCTGCCGGAAATTTCACTTCCGGAGCCAGACGGTATGTAAAATTCACCACGGCAAATTTTCTCTGGGCAAGAGACATGCTGTAATACTGGTACAGTTCCTTATCACCGTACACCCATCCTCCTCCGTGGACATTTACGATCACCGGCAGTTTCCCTTCTACTCCCTTTGGCCGGTATACATCCAGCAGATTCCATACCGGATCCACACTGTACTGAATATCATCAAAACGCACAATATCATCCGGGGTGGTCAGTCCCGCATCTCTTTTGGCATCGTTTTCTTTCCATTCTTTTCTCATTTTGTCACTGGTTGCTGACATAATTCACTCACCTTTCCTTCCAAAAATACAGGGCATTTGAAACGTATTCCCCTCATCCTTCCTCTTCGCCGGCCTCCTGACGTCGGTACTCGCTGATGGTCATGCCTGTCAGGCGCTTAAATACTTTGCAAAAAGCCCTGCCGAATTGATCACTATTCGACAAGGCTTTATAAAATATCATTATTGCAGCTTTTCTGCACGCAGGAGCCCATCCATCAGTTTTACCACCTGCATGGTTTTATCCATCCATGCCAGAGAGTAATCCCCGGTCGCTACTGCCTCTTCTATATCCTGGATTTCATATTGGAGGGCTTTTGATGTCTCCCCAAATTCTAATATTTCTTCTTTTCCGTCCGGATATACCAATGTTGCTTTTTCTGCCCGGACGTAATTCATTACCGTAATGTATGCTTTATCTCCGGCAATGATTCCGCGCTTGGGAAGCTTTGCGCGGAAAGTCAGGTTCACGCTTCCGATCTCATTTTCACTGGTTTTCAGTGAAATGCTCCACATCTCATCTACCCCTGTAGGATAAGGGCTCATGAGATGCTCCACCCCGGTCAACTCACCGCTGAGAAAATAGGTAACAAAAGAAAGCCCGTATGTACCGATATCCAGCATAGCTCCACCGCCCAGATCCGGATTGAAGAACCGGTTAGTAGGATCGTCCTCTTTTAAGCTTCCAAGCTCAGCTTCTACAAATTTGATTTTTCCCAGTTTTCCTTCCACGATCATTTTTTTGATCTCTTTAAAGATAGGCATGTGGAAAATAGTCATACCTTCGCAGAGCAGAAGTTTTTTTGATTTTGCCAGCGCACAGGCAGCTTCCATTTCTTCGTAATTGCCCCAGATAGCTTTCTCGCACAATACATGCTTTCCGTGCTCCAGACATGCCATGATGCATTTATAATGCTGGCTGTTTACCGTGGCCACATAAACGATGTCTACCTTTGGGTCGTTTAACAATTCTTCATAGGAACCATATGCTTTTTCTGCCTGATACTGCTGGGCAAAAGCCTTTGCAGATTCCGGGTTTCTGGATGCTACCGCATAAATAGGATGAAGCTGTACCATGTTGTCCGCAAACTCATGGGCAATATTCCCAAGGCCTAAAATTCCCCAGTTGAATCCCTTCATAAAACATTTCCGCCTTTCGTGTTTTTCAAGATGTGAAATCATTTTCTATGATGTTAAGGTCAAAAGATGCCATACGGATTGTTCCGTGCTTCGTACTCCCACAATCCTGCATCTTTTCTATTAGTTTAACACGTTTCGCCAGAAATGGAAACATAAGAACTTTTTGTCTGTTACTGAATACCTGCCATAGCCGCCGGGTTCAAAAGTTTATCAAGCTCCTCTGGCTTCATCAGCCCCATCTGCAGTGCCATCTCACGGACGGACTGCCTTGTGCGGAGCGCTTCCCTCGCCAGATGGCATGCTTTGTTGTAGCCGATCTCCGGGCAGAGAGCCGTAACGATCCCGATGGAACGTTCCACTTCTTCACTGCAGACTTCCGGATTGGCTTTGATGCCTGAAATACAGTGCTTTGTCAGTGTGCGGATCCCGTTTTTCAGCTGCATGATCCCCTGGTATAAGCTGTCAAAGATCACCGGTTCAAATGCATTCAGCTCCAGCTGCCCTCCCTCAGCTGCCAGAGTCACCGTGGTGTCAAATCCGATCAGCCGAAAAGCGATCTGGTTCACCACTTCCGGGATCACAGGGTTTACTTTACCCGGCATAATGGAGGATCCGTTCTGCCTTGCCGGAAGAGTGATCTCTCCCAAACCGTCCCGGGGGCCGGATGACATCAGCCGAAGGTCATTGCATATTTTTGAAAGGCTTGCCCCGCATCCCTTTAATGCCGAGGAAAGTGTCACGTAGCAATCTGTATTCTGTGTGGCATCCACAAGGTCATGGCTCTGGCGGAATGGTATTCCAGTCATGGAAGCGAGGATCCGGACAACGTGCTCCATGTAGATTGGGTCGGCATTCACTCCCGTTCCCACGGCTGTACCTCCAAGATTCAGCCACAGTAATTCATTTCTGGCCTGTTCTAATCGTCTCTTTTCACGGCGCATGACAGAGGCATAGGCTGCAAATTCCTGTCCCAAACGAATGGGAACGGCATCCTGCATCTGTGTCCTGCCCATTTTAATAATATGGTCAAAATCTTTTGCCTTCTCATCCAGCGCATGGATCAGCCCGGTCATAGCCTCCAGCAATCCGTTCATGATCACATAAAGAGTCATTTTAACACTGGTGGGGTATACGTCATTGGTAGACTGTCCGAAATTTACGTGGTCGTTGGGATGTACCATCTTGTAATCCCCTTTTTTTCCTCCCAGCAGTTCGATTGCCCTGTTGGCGATCACTTCATTGGCGTTCATATTTGTGGATGTACCCGCACCGCCCTGAATCGGGTCTACGATAAACTGGTCATGGTACTTTCCGGAAATGATCTCATCACATGCTTTTTCCATCGCCTGATCCAGCTCTTTTGAAATGGTTCCAGCCTCATAATTTGCGTTTGCACAAGCCTTTTTAATCCAGGCAAGGCTTTCAATCATTTCTGCCGGAAGTTTGTGCCCCGTGATAGGGAAATTTTCTGCCGCCCGCAGAGAGTGGATCCCATAATATGCATTCTCTTCAATCTGTTTTTCGCCTACTAAATCTTTTTCTGTCCTATACATATGTTTCATCCCCATTTGTGTATATTTTTATAACTTAATAACTCGACCCGATATGAGCATATTCCATAACGCAGATGTAAATGCTCGTATTTTTGAGATTGCTTTGAACCGTTTTTTAAGTTGTAATTAGTATATTCAGATGGTATATTATTTTCAAATACCAATTATATTAAATATAATATAGGTAATTACCTATGATAAAAGAGGAATGATCATGCTTTTCCATGAAATGAATTACGTATATGAAGTCTATCGTCAGGGCAGCTTTACGAAGGCCGCCCAAGCACTTTTTATTTCACAGCCCTCTTTAAGCCAAATGGTCCAAAAGGCCGAAGCACGCATCGGAAGTCCGATTTTTGACCGCAGTACTTCTCCCATCTCTCTCACCGAGACGGGACGGGCTTATATCCGGGCAGCT
>JALFIB010000279.1 GCA_022776305.1 Lachnospiraceae bacterium | reverse complement strand
CGATAGCCTTTTGCTGCATATTCATCAATAATATCCCTGTGTTCTTCTGATTTCGCACCGAAAAATTTCCCGATATGGACATTTACATACTCATATTTTTTCATAATGATTGCCCCTTTCAAATCTCAGCAGACATCTGTATCATGCGATCTTTTGATTCATAGGAACTGCATCACGTTCCAAAATATTCTTCCCTGGATCTATAATATTCTATCTATATATTAGCAGTCTGTCAATCATCAGGTGAATATTGATCGGTCTCAAAAAGCCGAATGCAGCACTGAACCGGAAACCAACATAGAGCTTGCCGTCCTGCTCCTTTGCGTAATATCCGCCATACTCAGCACCACAGTCAATCCCCTTTTCAATGCTTTCATTTCATTTTCTCTCACTATGTAATCGGCGGCCGGGACAATGCGCTGGCTCCGAATCGTCAGTTCTCACGCCAGGGCCGGTTTTTGCCGTGCCAGTTCTGCTTTTCCCAATAGTGATAATCCGGCTCCACGTGCGGGCAATGTTTGTGGGCAAGGCGTATCAGATAGAACCATTTTTTCGCCCGCACATTGCATCCGCGCCTGCCTGCATTTTTTCGAATCTGACGCGACAGCCGGTCTGTTTTCCCGTGAATATTTCGAAGGATCCTGTCCGGTATCTCATCAGCTTTAATCGCCTGTACGCCAAATCCCAGCTTATATACCTTGCGGATCCCCCACATTTCCAGACTGTCTGCCATATCCTGCAAAGTACTTTTCATGCCGCCGCCCGCTGCGGTTGCAATGGCAACAGCCTGCTTATTGCTCATTTCCGGCAACGGCCTGTGGACCATCCACCAGGTTCCAAAATGATCCAGGAAGCTCATCATCGGGCCAGTGGCATGATACACATATACCGGACTTGCCAGAATCAGCAGATCTGCATCCAGAATCGCCGTCACCAACGGCTCCAGTTCCCTGTAATGCGGACAATTTCGAAGATCTGTTTTAAAGCAGGTATAACAACCAAGGCAGGATCTGTTAAAATCCCGGGGCAGGAAAAATTCACAGATCTCCCCACCCACTTTATTTGCAAGCTCCCTTGCCGCCATACAGGTGCTGCCCTCATGGTTCTGCCCGTGAATGATAACAATTTTCATCATAACGACCCTCTCTCCGGATTATCAGTTTCATGATTCGTTTTAATCCTTTACTTCCATTCTACAACATTATTCCGGCTGTATATAGACATTTTTTGTATATGTTTGTGTCCGTTTTACAGATACCGGTTTACTTATCCACAATACCGATGGATGTAAAATACCTTTCAGCGTATCCCCCCGTATTTCCTGATGAACCGCAGGTGGTAACGCGCAAATATATTTCATCATTGCCTGATAATAACGTTTTTAGAAGATGGCCTTCTACAATTCTGGGGATGTGCCATGCAAAAACCGGGCATTTACAGGAACTGCGCAAATGTATTCATATCCTGCTGCAAAGACTCCAGAAAAGATTTCACATGGTATCCGTCTGTAGCAGCGTGGTGACAGGTGATGGAAAGGGGCAACAGAATACGGTCGCCTTCACCATAGAACTTTCCCGCTTCCACCGAGGGAAAATAGTAGGGTTTGTTTTCATAGCTGTGAACGGCGAAATGGGTAAAGCTGATCCACGGAATACAGGAAACCGTATAGGCGTTTGCGGGCGGCGGTGTCTGTGGCTGGGCAAGAACCCCATGAACACCGCGGAAGGTTTCCTGATTTTTCAAATATGCCAGATAAAACTGCTGGAAATCATCTGTGTACTCCGTCCACATCAGAGAGAATGTGTGGTCATCCTCATGAAAGCTGGCATATAAAGGCGTCAGCGTTTCATAGTATCCGAGAACGCCATCTTTCTCTGCAACCTTGAATTCCGTCTGTCGGTTAAGATTCTTTGTGACCAGCCACAGATAGGCGGGGAAAAATTTTAATCCGTGTTCCCTGAGCGTCTTTCTCATTTCAGTCACATCAACATTGACTGTCATGGAATAACCGGTGGGCGCCATTTTTGAAAAATAGTAAAACATCTGACCACGAGGCCATGTTTGCAGATCAATTAGTGTAAATTTCATATATAATTTCTCCTTTCGAAAAACTATATCACATCAAGCGTGAACGATAAATCTACTCCTCGTTGAGTTATCCATACGTCCTTCATGCTCCCAGTACATTTCCTGTCTTGTTTTCTTTGACAGGAAAGTAAAATCGGGGTACACAACTCCATAACCGGATAATTGAAGCGGCTTTTCATACTTAGATCACCGGAGCCCCTTCCTTGAATTCTTTTCCCCGGTATTCTTCCCGCATCCATTGTTCCAATTGTTGCTGGGAAAAAAAAATATCCCGGAAGCCATTGACTTCCAGGATATTATTTTTGAATTGATCGTCTCTCGCCCTTTTTAGCTTTTACGGTATACTAGATTTTCTTGCCAACAAGGCAGTAATTCATCGAAAACATCAGCACTCTTTTCGTAGTTTTCCAGATAACCTCTGCTTTTCAGGACATTGATGACCGAATCACAATCCCGCAAATATCCGGATCGCTTCTCGAAATGAAGCAGATACCAATACTCAAAAGATGGATTCACGCACCAAAGCTGGTCGCCATCCTTGGGATAGTAATCTGCCTGAGAAATCAAGGACTTTGCGTGCTTTACCAGATGCTCTGCCGCCTTAAAGAAGATACGTTACTCCCCTCCCTACTGTTAGAGTAACAAGCCATGTGCTTTTTCAATCTCATCTGCGAGAAGCCCTCGCCATCTTGAAGATTCACATCCAGAAGGATCATATCGATCTGATTCTCAATAAAAATCTGCTTTCCTTTCTCCATAAAAGTCACACCATAAACTCCATATCCTAATTCCTCCAATACAGATTCTCACAAAGAAATCTCTGCATAGCAATGATACCTTTCAATATTATGCCACT
>JALFIB010000246.1 GCA_022776305.1 Lachnospiraceae bacterium | reverse complement strand
GGTTGCGTTTCTGGAAGACGGACGCAGTTTGGGAGGATTCATGGGCAAAGAGGATATACTTTTAGAAATAAAGAATTTATCAATTTCATTTTATAACAAATCCGGAGAAATACAGGCGGTGCGTGATATCAGCTACAAATTACACAAAGGTGAGGTGCTGGGTATCGTCGGTGAATCCGGGAGTGGTAAGTCTGTTTCCAGCCATGGGATTTTGAGGCTTACGCCCAGTACGGGAAAAGTAAAGAGTGGTGAGATCCTGTTCCATGGCAATGATATTCTGAAAATGTCAAAAAAGGAATTGCGTGAGCTCCGTGGTAATAAAATTGCTATGATCTTTCAGGATCCCATGACTTGCCTCGATCCGCTTTTTACGGTGGAATACCAGTTGAATGAATCCTTGAAAAAGCATACGAACCTTGACAAAGAAGCCAGACATAAAAGGATTATTGAGTTATTGGAGCTTGTGGGCATCAACCAGCCTGAACGCCGTGTGAAGCAGTATCCCTATGAATTGTCAGGGGGAATGAGGCAGCGTGTCATGATCGCCATGGCTTTGTCCTGCGATCCGGAGCTGCTTATCGCCGATGAACCTACAACGGCGCTGGATGTGACCATACAAGCGCAGATCATTGATATTTTGAAAGAATTAAAAGAAAAACTTGGAATGGCAATTATTTTTATTACCCATGATTTAGGCGTGGTATCGGATATCTGTGACAGGATCATCGTCATGTATGCGGGAAAGATCGTGGAAAAAGGTGACAGCCGACAGATCTTTTACCGGAAGAAACATCCGTATACAGAAGGGCTTCTTGCATCTGTCCCGGATGTGGAGAGTGATGTAAATGAAGAATTAAAGCCTATTAAGGGAAATCCGCCGGATATGAGCCATGTAAAACCCGGCTGTGCTTTTGCTCCCAGATGCGGATATGCAATGCAGGCGTGTGTGAAGGAAGATCCCCCTTTGCTGGGTGTGGAGGAGAACCATGAGGCTGCCTGCTGGAGGATCGTGCAGGAACAGATGGGGCAGGAGGCAAAGAAATAGTGCTGCTTCCCGGGCAAAATGATATTGCAGAGAAAAAGGGGTATTACCTATGGCTGATAAACAGGTAAAGAAAAATGACCAATCCGGCGGGACGGATGAGATCCTGCTGGAAGTGAAGAATTTAAAAAAGTATTTTCCGGTGCGGACCGGTATCTTGAAAAAGACGAATCTGAAAGCGGTGGACGATGTCAGCTTTTTTATCAGGAAGGGCGAGACTCTGGGAATCGTAGGAGAGAGCGGATGCGGTAAGACGACGCTGGGGCGGTCGATCCTTCGTCTGGAGGAACCCACTTCCGGAGACATTATTTACGATGGGGAATCCATTATCGGGAAAGATATGAAACCTTTCCGGAGCAAGATGCAGATCGTATTCCAAGACCCGTATGCATCATTGGATCCGAGAAAAACGGTGGCTGACCTTATCGGTGAGGCGATGGATATCCAGAAGCTGTACCAGACCAAGACAGAGAGAAAGGAAAAGATCCTGGATCTGATGAAGCTTGTGGGGCTGAACAGTGAATTTTATAACCGCTTTCCCCATGAGTTTTCAGGAGGACAGAGGCAGAGGATCGGTATTGCCAGAGCCCTGGCGGTGGATCCGGGATTTATTGTGTGTGATGAACCGGTATCCGCCCTTGATGTGTCGATTCAGGCCCAGATCATCAATATGCTGGAGGAATTACAGCGAGAAAAGAAACTGACCTATCTGTTTATTGCTCACGACCTTGCCGTTGTGAAGCATATCAGTACGAGGATCGGCGTCATGTATCTGGGACATATGGTGGAGCTGACGGACAGCGCAGAACTTTACCGCAATCCTCTTCATCCATATACGCAGATGCTTTTGTCGGCTATTCCCATTGCCAATCCGGATGTGAGTGCTTCGAGAAAACGGATCAAGCTGGTGGGGGAGATCCCCAGTCCGCTGAATCCGCCTGAAGGGTGTCCGTTCTGCACGAGATGTCCTAAGGCAGGGAAGCTTTGCAGGGAAGAATTGCCGAAGCTGCGTGAGATCAGGCAGGGACACTTTGCAGCGTGCCACAACATTAGTTAGGAGAGACAATATGCAAACGACAAGATACATAGTTAAAAGAATTATACTGGCTGCAGTCAGCCTCTTCGCTATTATCACAATAACGTTTTTCCTGATGAACCTCATGCCCGGAGATCCATTTATGTCAGAAAAAGCATCCGAAGAGAGCAGGGCGATCCTGATTGAAAAATATGGTCTGGACCAGCCGGTGTATGTGCAATATGAAAAATACTTACAAAATTTATTCCATGGAGATATGGGAACCAGTTATGTGCTTCAGAAAGGCCGTGCCGTAAGGGATATTATTACAGAGTCCTTTGCCGTTTCCATGAAATTAGGTGTCAAAGCACTGGTCGTGGCTATTATTCTGGGGATTTTTCTCGGATGTGTTTCCGGACTATGTAAAGACAGGCTGCCGGACGGCATCATACGTGTGGTTTCCTCTCTCGGGATATCCATGCCAGGATACGTTGTGGCATCGGGTCTGATGATCATTCTAGCTGTTAATTTTAAAATCCTTCCCGTCAATTATAACAAGCCGGGAGGTGCCATCATGCCGGTGATCACGCTGGCGCTGTATCCCACATCCTATTTGACCAGACTTACTAGGGCGAGCATTCTGGAGGTTATGAATCAGGATTATTTAAGGACGGAGCGGGCAAAGGGAATGTCAGAATTTGTTGTGGTATTTGTCCATGCATTGAAAAATTCATTGATCCCGGTGATTACATACCTTGGCCCTTTGACAGCTTCTATTCTCACCGGCGGGTTTGTGGCAGAAAGCGTATTTAACGTGCCGGGGCTGGGGCGCTATTTTGTGAGCTCTATCAGCAGCCGTGATTATACTATGATCATGGGTGTTACAATCTTTTATTCTGCCTTGATCATTTTGATGAATCTGGTGTGCGATATTTTATACAAAATAGTGGATCCCAGAATAACCCTTGACTGATGAAAGAAAGAGACGATGATGATGAAAAATATTCTGTCCATACAAAACCGTATTTCACCGGAGGACTTTACACCTCTGGGAGAATCCTACTTTAAAGAAGAATCTCTGGAAACAGAAGAGATCGGATATTGGAAAGCCAGCTGGCAGAGGCTGCGAGCAAATAAAATTGCCATGGTTGCATTGGTAATCATCATTTTTCTGGCATTATTTGCATTTGTAGGTCCTTTGCTTTCTCCCTATTCCTATGACCAGCAGATCCGTGGGGATGAAGCACTTTGGCCCTGCCTGAAACATCCCTTTGGGACAGACCGGCTTGGACGTGATATTCTGGTGCGCTGTATGGTAGGTGCGCGGATTTCCATGATCGTCGGCCTTGTGTCTGCGGTTATCGTCATGATCGTGGGAAGTATCTATGGGGCGATCGCCGGACTTGTGGGTGGTAAAGTGGACATTGTGATGATGCGTATTGTTGATATCATTTACTCTGTTCCGGAGATCCTGCTGATCGTGGTAATTAAAATGGTCATCAGTGATCCTCTTGAGACCTTGATCAACAACGTTCCTCTTTTCCACGGACTTCAAAAAATCGGCTCAGGGCTCATTGCGATCTTTATTGTATATGGCTGTCTTTATTGGGTCGGCATGGCAAGGATCGTAAGAGGACAGATCCTGCAGCTGAAAAATTTGGAATATGTCACTGCGGCGGAGGCTCTGGGATGTAACCGCCCGAGGTTGATCCGGGAACATCTCCTGCCCAACTGTATCGGACAGCTGGTGGCAACGGTCATGCTTCAGATTCCTTCTGCCATATTCACAGAAGCGTTTCTCAGTTATCTGGGGATCGGAGTCTCTGCCCCTATGGCCAGCCTTGGATCTTTGACGTCGGAAGCTTTAAATGGAATTACTTCTTATCCTTACAGGGTTATTTTTCCGGCAGTCCTCATCAGCCTGATTATTCTTTCCTTTAATCTCTTTGGGGATGGCCTTCGCGATGCACTGGACCCGAAAATGAAAAAATAAAGGTAATTTTTAGGGTTGTATGGAGCTTGTATATAATCTCCAAGCAAGGAGCGTATATAAAAAAATATGAAATAATGAAAAAGGAGGAAACATTATGAGAAATTTTAAGAAGATGGTTTCCGCAGCGTTAGTACTTGGTATGGCAATTACTTCACTGTCATCCGCAGTATCTGCAGAGGAATCAGAAAAACTGACCATAGCCGTTACTGGAGGAGGCGAGGATTCCATGGTGCTTAATACGGCACTCTGCGGTTATCTCAATGGCCTTTCTGCATGCCGCCACCTGTATGAGGGACTTTATAAACTGGATGAGAACGGAGACGTTGTTTTGGGACAGGCAGCCTCTGTAGAACAGAGCGAAGACGGACTGACATGGACGTTCACATTGAGAGATGATATTACATGGTCAGACGGTGAGCCGGTGAAGGCTGCTGATTTCGTATTTGGATTTGATAATCTGGCTGAGTCAGGCGGAGATTACTGCACTCTTGTATCGGATGTGGTGGATTCTTATGAAGCTACAGATGATAAGACTTTGGTGATTAACCTGAAGAGTGCATGTGGATATCTTCCTTACATTCTTGCATTCCCGTCCAGCTATCCGGTAAGACAGGATATAAAAGAAGAATTTGGCGATTCTTACGCAACAGATCCGGAGAAAGCGGTTTACAACGGACCGTATACACTGGAAAGCTGGAGCCATGAGGCCGAAGCAGTTTTGGAACTTCGTGATGACTATTACGATGCAGACAGCATCAATGTAGGTACGATCAACTGGGTGCTGACAACAGAAGAGAGTACTGCGCTGGCATCCTTTGAGAGCGGCGAGCTTGTTTATTCCGATCTTTGCCCGGACGAAGAAACGGCAAGAATGGAAGGCAACGGACTTTTCTACACCGCAGGAAACAACAATTACTGTATCATGTTTAACTTAGGTGAAAACGGAAATGATGTACTGAAAGATGAAAAAGTGCGTCAGGCATTGTCTCTTACCATTGACCGTGAACGTATCATTGCTATCCGTGACCTGAACGATGAACTCGGATTCACACTGGCTTGCAGCGGCTATACAAACGATGAGGGCGTTGATTTTACAGAGTATGCTGATCCATGGTTTGATGTAAATGATTACGAAGGCAACTGCGAAAAGGCAAAAGAGCTTTTGGCAGAGGCAGGATATGAAAACGGGGAAGGCTTCCCGGCACTTACTTACATTGTAAACAATGACAGCCGTAAAGAGATTGCAGAATCAATCGTTAACGACTGGAAAGAAATCCTTGGCATTGATACAATCACAGTAGAAAAAGTTGAAAACTTCTTCTCAGCAAGAAGTGATGGGGATTACGATATTGCATACTATGGATGGTACATGGATTACACAGATCTGTCTAATATGTTCGGATCCATCATGAATATGCAGACATCAAATGCATTCTACAGCAGTGACGAATACACAGCAGAGTACACAGCTGCCATCAGCACACAGGATAAGGCAGAGCAGTGGGAGCATTATAAGAATTGTGAAGCAATTCTGGCGAAAGACCTTCCGGTATCAGTAATCCTCCATTCTATGAGCAGTTACCTGTTCGATGATGCGAATTATGATGGTCTGGTTTACTCCTGCGGTAACTATGTATTTACTTATCTGAGCCAGAAATAATGATTGAAATGAAAACTGTTTAAAACTGCGGTTCCACCAAAAAGCATTGGCAGGACCGCCGGGAAGATGACTGCAAGGGGATTCTGTTGTGATAGAAGAAACAGAGTGCCCTTGCAGTTTCACATTTTTCTCTGGACAGTTATCATAGAGGAGGTAACGATGAGGATAAAGGATATTGAACTTGGATACATTTCCATCCCGTTGGTAACACCTTTTAAGACAGCACTGCGGACGGTGGACAGTGTAAATGATCTGATCGTAAGAATTACGGGAGAGGATGGGACGGCCGGTTATGGGGAGGCTCCGCCTACCGCTGTTATCACGGGAGACACGAAGGAATCCATAGAGGTGGCTATCCGCGGATATATCGCCCCAGCCATCAAAGGGATGGATCTTGACGACTTGCCTGCCATTATGGGAAAGATGGAAAAATCCATCGCGAAAAATACATCTGCAAAGGCAGCAGTAGATATTGCACTCTATGACCTTTACGGGAAATATAAGAAACAGCCTTTGTTCCGGCTATTGGGAGAAAAGGATCCTGCGGCGGTTAAGGCGGAATTAGAGACGGACCTTACCATCAGCGTGAACGAGACGGAAGAGATGGTCCGTGACAGCCTCCGTGCCGTAGAGGAAGGCTTCCGCATTCTTAAGGTAAAAGTTGGAAAAGGCGGGACAAAGGATGTGGAGCGCATCTGTGCCATACGAAAAGCCGTCGGAAAAGATGTACGGATCCGTGTGGATGCCAACCAAGGGTGGACGCGGGAAGAAGCGGTGCGCACCATATGTTCCATGGAGGATGCAGGAGCCGGAATTGAGCTTGTAGAGCAGCCGGTGTCATACCATGATTTTAAAGGCATGAAGTACGTGACAGAAAAGGTGGATACTCCGATCCTTGCCGACGAGAGTGTTTTTTCTTATGAAGATGCACTGCGCATTATAGAAGAACATGGGGCAGATTACCTGAATATCAAATTAATGAAAACGGGCGGTATCCATGAAGCATTGCGGATCTGTGATGCGGCAGAGGAATATGGTGTAAAATGTATGATAGGCTGCATGCTGGAAAGCAAGGTATCTGTCAGTGCGGGAGCCCATCTTGCTGCGGCAAAAGGGTGTATTACAATGGCGGATTTAGACGGCCCTTCCTTATGTAAAACAGATCCTTATCTTGGCGGGCCTGAATTTGACGGCCCTAGAATCCGGATGACGGAAAGCTTCGGAATAGGGATCACCCAGATTCCCGTTGCATTCCAAAAAATTTAAAAACCGGGATTTGATCGTATCAAGTAAGCCCCCATTGACTATCATTTCGTATAGGAGAACCATATGGACAGAAAATTTGGAATTATCGTGAAAGACCATGCATATTTGCGCGGAGAACCGGAAAAGAACAGTGGATGCAGCCTGTCATCCATAGAAGATGAAGTGTTTTCGGGATGGGCTATCCGTATTCTTCCCGAGACATCTGAATGCGGTTGGGCAAAGGTGAGGACACATTACGGGTATGAAGGTTTTTTGGCAGAAAATGATTTTCGGGTTATTGAAGAGGGAGAACTGGAAAACCGTCAGGATAAAACCCGTTATTTCAGGGTCAATATCGGAAATGCAGATCTGCTGGACTGCCCCAAGGTACAGGGGCTTCCACAGGAGCTTCTTTTTAAAAATGCGCTGGTGGAGTTGTTGGAACATGAAAAGGAGGGATGGAGTCGTGTCCGGACTGCTTCAGGAAAAGAAGGCTTTGTCCATTCAAAATACCTTTCCTCCAGAGAAGATGATGACGGATATCTTTTAAAAGAGGAAGCGGATTATTTTATCAGAAAAGCCAAGGAATGCAAAATGGCAGAAGATGATTTCAGGGAAAAGGTAATAAAAAACGCAAAAGCGTATCTGGGAGTACAGTATCGCTGGGGTGGGAAATCTGCCCAGGGGATTGACTGTTCCGGACTTGCATTCAACAGCTATATGGAAAACGGGGTTCTGATTTACCGGGATGCCCATATGGAGCCGGGATATCCCATTCACCAAATAGACCGGAAAGATTTGAAAAAGGGGGATCTCATCTTTTTTCCGGGCCACGTTGCCATATACCTCGGAGACGGAAAATATATCCATTCTACCGCATATCTCCAGACACCCTGTGTCACGGTAAATAGCCTGCGGCCGGAAGATCAGGATTACAGGGCCGATCTTGTGGAGAAAATTTGTGCATGCGGAAGCCTGTTCTGACGGACAGGAGGAAGGATGAAGGGATGAAGGAATTTGACCAGAATGAATTGAAAACTCTGGAGTACGGACTTCCGGAGGAAGTATTAAAATATAAGATGTGCGGTGATTTCGAAGGTGCCAGAAAAAGCATCAGCCGGTGGATGGATCGGCCGATCACGGAGGGATTGAAAAAGAGGCTCTCTCTGGAAAAAGAAATGCTGGATCTGCTGGAACTGGAATTTCCTTATACTGCAGAGGAAACGGTAAAACTTTTTTTTGAGAAGGTGCCGGATTTTACCAGAGAGGATCTTAACAGGCTTGATGAAGAAGGGCTGGCAGAATGGATCTTTCTTGATGGACAAAAGCATTATATCCATAATATCCTGCGCAACGTATTGGGAAACGATAAGGAGATCCGGAAAAGGGCAGGTATTACTGAAGAGATATCGGAAGAAGAACAGAATCTGTCTGCTGCCATTGCAGAGCTGAAAGAAAAAAGGGGCTTGAAAAAACGGTTCCGTCTAAGGACTTCCGTGGCCTTAAGGGAAGAATGCTTCCAGAAAGGTATGTATTTAAAGGCACACCTTCCTCTTCCGGCCAGCTTATATCAGGTTTCTGATGTGACAGTTTTGAATCATTCCGATTGTAAAGTGACCATAGCACCTGAAGATTCCCTGTTCCGTGCCATCTGTTTTGAAGATGTCCTTGACAAAAATATTCCTTTTTTTGTGGAGTATGAGTATACGGTGCATAGCGTATACCATGATTTTTCAGAAGCTGACAGGAAACAGGCAGAAGAGGGCTGGAAAGAAGACCCAGATGTGGGCCTCTATCTTGAGGAACAAAGTCCCCAGATCCGTTTTACACTATACCTGCGTGATCTGGCAGAAGCGATCGTGGGCGGGGAGCAGGATCCCTTAAAAGCCGCATGGAGAATCTATGATTACATTACGAAGCATGTGAAGTATTCTTATATGAAAGAATATTTTCTGATTCCCCAGATTCCCCAGTACTGTGCGGAAAACCTGAGGGGAGACTGCGGCGTACAGTCCCTCCTGTTCATTACCCTTTGCAGGATCTGTGGTATTCCTGCAAAATGGCAGTCGGGGTTATATGCAAATCCGGGCTATGTGGGCCCCCATGACTGGGCTATGTTTTATGTAAAACCATATGGCTGGCTTTTTGCGGATCCATCCTTTGGGGGAGAAGCATTTTCTCAGGGAAACGAAGAGCGGAGAAGGTTTTACTTTGGAAATCTGGATCCCTTCCGTATGGTATCCAACAATGCATTTGCCATGCCCTTTGACTGCCCGAAGAAATTCCGCCCCATTGATCCTTATGACAACCAGAGCGGAGAAATTGAATCGGATCAGCGTGGATTCTCTTCCCGGGAAATAGAAAGCAAAAAATGTATGGTAATATCCTGCTGAGAAATGCTGGTTTCACTTGTCACAAAAGAGAAAGTGTTATATAATAATGAAGTGTTTTGGGCGAATGGATGCCGGGACACGATGATCAATTATGAACAGTATGAAACAAAGGATGGTATTACTATGGCATTATTGCAGACATGGAGAGACGTTGCATATTCTCAGGAGACAGATAAAAAACAGCTTCAGCAGTTCTGGTCAGATTATTTCCTGACAGAGAAAGGGATCTATGAACAGCTTCTGGAAAATCCGGATGAGGCTGTATCAGGTACAGTAAAAGAACTGGCTGAAAAGTATGATATTCCCATTATGAAAATGGTAGGCTTTTTGGATGGAATCAATGACAGCTTAAAGACTCCAAATCCCATCGAAGAGATGGAAGAAGACACAGTAGTCAGTCTTGACTTCGATAACGAAAAGCTTTACAAGAACATGGTGGATGCAAAGGCAGACTGGCTTTATGAGCTTCCGGCATGGGATAAGATCTTTGATGCAGACAAAAAGAAAGAACTTTACCGTGAGGCAAAGAAGATGAACACCATCGTCAAAGGGCCGAAGGTAGGAAGAAATGATCCTTGCCCTTGCGGAAGCGGTAAAAAGTATAAATTCTGCTGCGGCAGATAAGCCGACGGAGGATTTTCATGGAGAATCTTTTACAGACAGGATGCCTGAGTTTAGGCATCCTGTGCTTTTTTTACTATATTTTTATTCTTCTATATGCAGGGTTCCGCACAAGTATTTCCGTCATTTGGATTCTGGGAGGAATCTTTTTCCTGTTGCTGCGCCATGGGCTCCACTACCAGTTTGTCCATCCGCAGTCATGGGTCCGCTATGCAGTGGCTTTCATGGCCATAATTCTGGCTGTGGGCGTGATCGTGCTTGCTTTGATCGGAAGCAGGATCATAAGAGGAATGGCGCAGGAACCTGAGGATGGCTTACCGTATGTGGTGGTCCTTGGAGCACAGGTGAAAGGAACAGCGCCTTCCCGGGCATTGCGCCGCCGCCTTGAGCGAGCCATAGCCTATGGAAAAGAGAATCCGGAAACACGGTTTATCCTTTCCGGAGGACAGGGGCCGGATGAGGGGATTTCAGAAGCCGAGTGCATGTTCCGGTATATGGCAGACAGAGGGATAGAGTCCACACGCCTTCTGTTGGAAGACCAGTCCACCAGCACTGCGGAGAATCTCCGCTATTCTGATGTGCTGTACCATCTGAAGGATAAAAAAGTGGGGATCTTGTCCAACAACTTCCATATATACCGCGCGCTGCTTTTGGCGAAAAGGGAAGGTTATGGGAATGCGGAAGGGATTCCTGCATCTGCAGATCTTTTGATGCAGCCCCATAATGTACTGCGGGAAATATGCTGCATTCTGGCAGAAAACCTCTTTTCATAGAGAAAATTTTGTATGGAAAAGAATACAAAAAATAGGGTAAAAGATACGTTAAATTTTTGTCAAACCTGTTGACGGGAAAAGATTTTTCTGCTATAATAAACGACAGTTGAAGGTTTTGATTGCTGACGGATCAGTGGAGCACCACAAGGTAATCAAGATAATAGTTTTTGTCGACCGTCTGGACAGCATTTGAGAAAAGCAAGTGTTGTCCTTTTTTCATGACTTACGTAAAATGAGTAAGCTGGTAGACAAGCCCTTCACACATATAATTTCATATTTATTTTCTATGAAAGTAGAGAAGATACAGTACGTTAAGTGTCACACGATGGGAAGGTCTTTATGTGAACGAAGGAGTTTTTCCGCGTTACGGTATCGCTTCCGCTACTGCGTTGAGACGGATCTTTTGGTCCCTTTGCGCAGTCTTTTTGTTCCACCGCTTTTAGCGGTCAGCAAAAACAGCAGCCGGATGGGAAGAAGGTATCCGTGAACAACTTAAGGTATTTTTTTATTGCCAAAAAGGCAGAAGGAAAGGAGATTTTAAAACTATGGGATTCAAAACAGACATCGAAATCGCACAGGAAACCGTTATGTCTCCGATTACGGAGATTGCAGCAAAGGCAGGAATCGATTCCAAGTATCTGGAGCAGTACGGAAATTATAAGGCAAAGATCGATTACAACCTTTTGAAAGAGACAGACCAGAAAGACGGAAAGCTGATCCTCGTTACAGCCATCAACCCGACACCGGCTGGTGAAGGAAAGACAACCACCACAGTAGGTCTTGCAGACGGTATGTCAAAGCTTGGCAAGAAGGTTTGCGTAGCACTCCGTGAGCCGTCACTTGGACCGGTATTCGGCGTTAAGGGCGGTGCAGCAGGCGGCGGATACGCACAGGTAGTACCGATGGAAGACATCAACCTC
>JALFIB010000274.1 GCA_022776305.1 Lachnospiraceae bacterium | reverse complement strand
ATGCAGAGTAAGGACCGGGTTTTGCGTAGAAATGCTTTTGAGGCTCTTTACTCTGTGTATGGCCAGTTTATCAATACGCTGGCTGCGACTTTTTATGCAAATCTAAAGCAGGCTGATTTTTTTGCAAAAGAACATCGGTACCAGAATGCCATGGAATGTTCTCTGGATACCGGGAATATCCCTGTGGCAGTTTATAAAAATTTAGTTCAAGCTGTCAATGACAGGCTTCCCTTAATGCACCGGTACGTCCGTCTACGGAAAAAACTTCTGGGGCTTGAAGAACTTCATATGTACGATGTCTATGCACCCATGGTCGAGGTGCCGGATCAGACGTATTCCTTTGAGGAAGCAAAACAGATCGTGAAAGCTGCGCTGGCTCCTCTGGGTGAGGATTACCAGAAAGTTCTGCAGCAAGGGTTTGACAATCGCTGGATCGATGTGTATGAGAACAGAGGAAAGCGTACAGGGGCATATTCTTGGACTGCTTACGGTACCCATCCTTACGTACTGCTCAATTACCATGGAACGCTGGATGATGTGTTTACCCTTGCCCATGAGATGGGACATGCATTGCATTCCTGGTATTCCAACGAAAACCAGCCTTATTTATATGCGGGATATCTAATTTTTGTGGCAGAGGTTGCGTCCACCTGTAATGAAGCACTTTTGATCCATGATTTACTGGAACGATCCAAGGATAAAAAAGAGCGGATGTACCTGATCAACCATTTTTTGGAGCAGTTTAAAGGAACCATGTACCGCCAGACCATGTTTGCGGAGTTTGAGATGATCACCCATGGAGTAGTAGAACAGGGGGGAATGCTGACGGCAGAACAGATCAACGGGATCTACCTAAATCTCAACAAAAAATATTTCGGGGAAGACATGGTATCAGATGGGCAGATTGCATATGAGTGGGCAAGGATCCCGCATTTTTACACGCCTTTTTACGTGTATCAGTATGCCACTGGGTTTGCTGCGGCAATCGCTATCAGCAGCAAAATCTTGGCGGGGGAACCGGGAATCGTGGAAAAATACAAGAAATTCCTGAGCGGAGGCTGCTCCATGGATCCCATTGATTTGCTTAAAATCTGCGGCGTGGATATGTCCTCCCCTGAGCCGATACAGGAAGCCTTGGATGTATTTGAAAGATATCTGGAAGAGATGGAACGAGAATTATAGAATTCCTTTTTGCAACGTTTCCCAGAATTCCATCTTGACAAAAACGATGCCCTTCGCTAAGATAAAGAATATCGAAAAGATAAAAGTGATGAGAAAGAGGAGTACGCATTGCGCGCCAAAAGAGAGGATGGCTCGTTGGCTGAAAGGCAGTCCGGGAGGGCGGATGCGGAAGGTAGCTTTTGAACTGGGTGTTTGAAACAGGATGGCAGGATAGGATCGCGCTGTATTTGACAGGGAGCCGTATCATGAACTGTCAGCTGCGCGTAGGATGCTCCGGGAATTCCCGTTATAGAAGAAGAGATGCGGATGTGCTCACAAGGATTTGTATGGATTCATACCGATGTATCCTCTTTGGCAGGCAGTCCGTAAGAAGAGGTGGTACCGCGAGACAGTCGCCCTTTGCACATATGTGTAAAGGGCGTTTTTTGCGTTATAGGAAATTCCGATTTCCTATAACGCAAAAACACTCCGTGAGGATGCGACCCGTGCGGAGGGGAATATGCACTTGCGTGCCCGCACGGGCGCGCAAAGAGTCACAAAGTGACTCTTTGTTCCATTATAAGAGATCAGGATTGTGGAAGTGCGTAGCGCGAAACAATCCGTCTGGTATCTTTTGATGCTTGAAACGTCATAGGAGATTTCATTTCCTGTGCCAAAATGTTAGGAGGAGAAAAAATGAGCAAAGAACTTGCAAAGACCTACGACCCGAAAGGGATCGAGGACAGGCTGTATCAGAAATGGCTGGACAAGAAATATTTCCATGCTGAAGTAAATCCGGACAAAAAACCGTTTACCATCGTTATCCCGCCGCCAAACGTTACAGGGCAGCTTCACATGGGACATGCGCTGGATGAGACCATGCAGGATATCCTGATCCGCTTTAAGAGGATGCAGGGGTATGAGACGCTGTGGCAGCCGGGAACGGACCACGCAGCCATCGCCACAGAGGTTAAGGTTATTGCCAAGCTGAAGGAGCAGGGCATTGACAAAGATGAGATCGGCCGTGAGGAATTCTTAAAGCATGCATGGGCCTGGAAAGAAGAGTACGGCGGAAAGATCATCAACCAGCTGAAAAAATTAGGCGCTTCTGCCGATTGGGACAGGGAGCGTTTCACCATGGATGAAGGCTGCTCCAAGGCAGTACAGGAGGTTTTCATCCGCCTTTACGAAAAA
>JALFIB010000273.1 GCA_022776305.1 Lachnospiraceae bacterium | reverse complement strand
ATTTGATTTAAAGGAAGGAGATATGGTGATAGTCTGCGGTGACTTCGGATTACTGTGGGAAAAGAACAGTACCTTTGAGTATTATTCAGACTGGATGAGACGTCTGCCGTTTAAGCTTCTATGGGTAGCAGGAAACCACGAGAACTATGATATGCTTGAAGAGTACAATTGTGAATCCTGGCATGGTGGAAAAGTGCGCCATATCATACGTGATCAGGTTATTTATCTGGAACGGGGACAGGTGTTCAAAATAGAAGGAAAGAAATTCTTTACTTTTGGAGGAGCTTCCAGTCATGATGTTCAGGGTGGGATTCTGGATCCTGATGATCCGAACTATTCCCAAAAGCGGATTGCTGCAGTCAGATCCAGATTGCCATATCGTGTAAAAGGAAAGAGTTGGTGGAAACAGGAACTTCCATCAGAAGAGGAAATGCAGGAAGGCCTTAAGAATCTAAAAAGGGAGAATTACAAGGTTGACTATATCATAACGCATTGTTGTTCGTCCAGGGTACAACGTGAATTAGAACAGAGCTATGGAGGTGGTTACGGTAACTATGCCAAAATATATGAGGAAGATATTTTAACGGAGTATTTTGATCAATTGGAAGATAAGCTTGAATACAAGCGATGGTATTGTGGGCACTATCATGTGAATAGGGTGATTGATGAGAAGCATATTGTGTTGTATAAAAGCATGATTCCTTTAGATATACAGGAAAAGGGAGGATATAAGAGTGGCGCTGACATTAAATCGTAAAGTAGTTAAAAATGATAAGAAGGAAAGAATTGGTGTTTATGGTAAGCTTAAGAGTATTAAGGCGGAGCAGTTTATTAATAGCTGTGAATACGATATGAAAGAAGGAGATGTTCAAGCATTGGCTTTTCGTGTCCGTCGATTTCTGGAAAAAAATGAAGAACTGGAGCAGATGGTTTTGGAGGGACTTTTTGCGAAGGTCTGGAACCCTGATAAAGAACCGATTTTGCATTGGCTTTTAGAGAGGATGGATAAGAAAACCCTCGAACATGCCCTGCAAAAATTAGGAAAATCCGATATTGTTGACAAGGAGGACGAATGTAAGAATGATCCATTTAACTCCGATTCATGGGAATTTAATTATGATGATGAGGAGGGGGATGACAGCAACGAAGAAGATGAGGATTTTGACTGGGATGAGTTCGAAAGGTTGGAGGAGTAAAGCAGGATAAAATCCATATTCCTGCATGTCGTTATTTTGATAAGTGATTACAAGCAACATTCCTTTCTGGGATTTCGTTACTAACTTTTTACTAACAATTGGATTATTACAAAACTATCAAGTAAGAAATGCTGTATTTATGCGGTTCCCGAGACCACATGGAATTACCTTACGGGACGCAGAGGTCGCAGGTTCAAATCCTGTCGCATCGACTACAAGAGAAGGATACCGTAGGGTATCCTTTTTTGTATTCAATTTGTAGGGAGAAGTTGTGTGTAGGGCTTTGTGACCCGAACGCAGAATGAGGATGTAGAGGTCCCACGAGGTCTGAAGAACCCCGGTTTTGGAGCGGCTGCAGCGGAATGAAGACCGTAGGTCCAATGGTATCTTCGGAAGAGCGGATTCTTTCTGAACCATGATTTGATCTGAATATTTCGGTAAAATCAAGTGCTTTTCTAATACACAGAGGTTGAAAGAACTACTTCGAGACAGGTAATATGAAAATACTTTACAAAGAACCTTATGATGGAAAACGGTTTGGGTTAGCTACGTCTGACAGCAAGCCGTTTTTTTAAATTTGTTTTTCATATATTATGCAATGCCAGATTTTGAATATAAAAGAAAATAAAGATAAAAAAAGACTGAAAATGAAACAAATTGATTCTCAAAAAGTGATTGGAGTATACATAGTGAACAAATATAATGTGGCAAAATTGTTAAAAACGGCGATATTAACAAAAGGTATTGACAGAAAATGAAATATAATTCATAATAATGACATGAAATGAAAAATAATGAATGAAAGGAGTTAAAATAAAATGAATTATGCTGGGAGAATGAATTCATTTATTTTCAAAGGTGGCAGTGTTCTGGACGCAATTCGGGCATATAAAAAGATGAATGGACTTACCCATCTGGAGTTTAATTATCCGGAACATATTGAAGGATATAATCTGGATGATATCAAAGAAGCCATGGAAGGGCTGAAAGTCAATGGTTTTGCTATTCGCTGGAGAGACCGCTTTACCAACGGTGATTTTAACAATCCGGACGAAGATCTTAGAGCAGAAGCCATTCGTATCTGCAAAGAGGGAATTGATATCTGCAGGGAATTAGGAGGCAACGTTGTCACCCTCTGGTTTGAAAATGATGCATTTGATTACCCATTTCAGATTGATTATGAAAAAAGTTGGAAGAATCTGGTAGAAGGAATTCGTGAAGTTGCAGATTATGCACCGGATATGAAGATCAGTATTGAATATAAACCATTTGAGCCCCGAAATTTTTCTCTGATCGACAGCACAGGAATGACTCTATTGATGATCAATGATGTTGACAGAAAAAATGTTGGATGTACATTGGATTTTTGCCATATGCTGATGAAAAATGACAGCCCGTCATATGGACTTGCGATGGCGGCAAGCAGGGGAAAACTTTTTGGCTTGCATATGAATGATGGATATGGTCGTATGGATAGCGGACTGATCTTTGGATCTGTAAATCTGGCTCTTTGTCTGGAATTTGTATATTATTTGAAAAAATATGAATATCAGGGAGTTGTCTTCTTTGATACTTTCCCAATCAGAGAAGGTGCAGCAGAGGAAACACAGGCCAATATTGATGTATTTGAGAAGCTGGTAGAGTTGGTTGACAGAACAGGTATGGATGTCATTGAAGATGTGATTTCGAAATGTGATGGAGTCAGTGCCCAAAAGCTGATCCTAAGCATGTTGAAATAGAAATAAAAAATAAAAATAAAAAAGAAAGGAAGCAAAAACTATGAAAAAAAGAGTATTGTCAATGGTATTGGGGATGACGATGATAATGTCATTCGCAACAACAGCACTGGCTGAGGAGGCTTTCAATCCGGATCAGGTTGAAGATGCAATGTCTATCGAAGAAGTCCGTGAAGCTAATGGTGAAGAAGTTCCTGTGGCAACTGACCTTACAATCGGTGCAATCGCAAAAGCTTTCTCCAATGAGTTTTGGAGAACACTGGAAGAAGGATATGGACAGGCACAGTCAGTTGTTAATGAAGCTGGTGTTAATTTGAACCTCGTTGTCGATGGACCGACAGATGAAACAGATGAGATTGGTCAGCAAACAATGACTGACAATATGGTAAATCAGGGATACGATGCTATTATGGCAAGTCCGATTTCTGACTCTAACCTGACAGCTTCTATTGAAGCAGCAAACGAAGCGGGTATCACTACTGTAAATGTAAACGATGGACTTATTGCAGAGGCTACTTATTATGTAGGGCCTAACGCTTATCAGAACGGACAGCTTGCAGCTGAGTGGGTCCACAACCAGCTGGGCGGCGAAGGACAGGTTGCTATTGTTATCGGTATGCCGAAATCTTTCGCAGCTCCGGAAAGAACAAATGGATTTAAAGATTGGATTGCTGAAAACAATTCTGGCCTTGAAGTGGTAGCTGAGCAAAATGCTGATTGGGATCGCCAGAAAGCAAAAGAACTTGCTGCTACATGGATCCAGCAGCATCCGGATCTGAAGGCTATCTTCTGCAATAATGACACAATGGCACTTGGTGTTGTTGAAGCTGTAGAAGAAGCAGAAGCTGATATTTTGGTAGTTGGCGTTGATGGAATCGGTGAAGCTTATGACTCAATCCGTGCAGGAAAGCTTGATGCTACCGTTGATTCTTTCCCGTACTATATGGCACAGGTTGCTACAGAATGCACACTTCGCTGTCTGGCAGGACAGGAAATGCCGAGAGTCGTTGCAACTCCGCAGGCGTTGATCGATTCTACCAATGTTGATACACCAGCAGCAGAGATTATCGGCTGGACAGATGCAACATTCGTAGCAGCTGAATAATCAGCTTGATGAATGGATGTACGAAATACGTATTAAAAAATAAGTAGAAAAAGCCGCTGTAAACTGAACAGATATACCAGTTCTGCAGCGGCTTTTATTAAAAAAAGCGGAGGACATAGAATGGGAAAGGCTGTTGAATTTATAGGAATTAATAAACGTTTTCCAGGTGCACATGTCCTAAAGGATATCTCTTTTTCGGTAGAAGAGGGAGAGGTGCATGCCCTTTTGGGGGAAAATGGTGCAGGAAAATCTACATTGCTGAATATCCTACATGGTGTATATACAGAATATGAAGGTACCGTAAAGCTTCATGGAAAAGAAGTACGTTTTAAAAATGTTAATGATGCCATTGTAAGCGGCAAGATTTCAAAAGTACATCAGGAAACACTGGTGGTAAAAGACCTTACCGTAGGTCAGAACGTAACCCTTGGTTACGAGCCAAAGAAAGGCACATTTGTAGACTTTGGCAAAATGTATGCAGATGTAAACGAAATATTAAATAAGCTCCATTGTAAATTTAAATCGGAAGATCTGGTGGCTACGCTCACATCTGGTGAAATGCAAATGCTGGCAATTGCAAGAGCGTTATATCATCATTCTAATATTATTTCTCTGGACGAGCCGACTGCGTCCCTGACTTTGAAAGAAACTGAGGCCTTATTTGATGTGATCCGCGACTTGAAAAAAGAAGGAGTAACGGTGCTCTATGTCAGCCACCATCTGGAAGAAATTTTCCAAATCTGCGACAGGGCGACGATCCTTCGAGATGGCGAATTTATTGAAACACTGAATGTAAAGGATACGAATCGTGAGGGATTGATCCATTCCATGGTAGGAAGAAGCGTGGCGGCGGTTGCTTCCAGAATGAAGCCCAGCCCGATGACCTCTGAAGTAGTATTAAAAGTAGAAAATTTATCAAGCGGTAAAAATTTTGAGAATGTGAGCTTCGAACTTCATAAAGGGGAGATCCTAGGCTTCTTTGGTCTGGTTGGTGCAGGACGTACAGAAGTTATGAGAACGATTTTCGGTGCAGATCTTAAAACCGGAGGAAGCATTTTTTTGGGAGATAAGAAGATCAGCGGGCACTGGAACACCACGAAAGCATTGAAATCCGGAATCGGACTGGTGCCGGAAGACAGGAAGACACAAGGTTTTTTGAGTTTGTCCACAAATACGGACAATGTGGCTATTTCCAGTCTGGAGAAGTATATGACTGGTGTTTTTGTGGATGAAAAGAAAAAAGAGAAAAACGCGGAGCATTTCTTTGAAGAAATGGATGTACACCCAAGAAGGATTGATTATTTGACCAAAAACATGTCCGGTGGTAATCAGCAGAAGGTGATTCTGGCCCGTTGGATGGCTACGGATGTTGATATTATCATTTTTGATGAACCAACAAAGGGAGTCGACGTAGGGGCAAAGGCAGAGATTTACCGTCTGATGGAAGAGATGGTTGCAAATGGAAAGAGCCTGATTGTGGTATCATCTGAACTCCCGGAAGTTATGGGAATCAGTGATCGGATATTGATTATGTGTGAGGGCCATATCAGCGGTGAGTTGAAACGTGGTGATGATTATAATGAGGATATGATCCTTAATTTGGCGATTGGAGGTAATTAACGTGAACAGAGTCTTATCTAAATATAAACGTGAGCTGGTGGTAGGTATCGCTACTCTGGCTATGGGTACAGTATTTACCATTATGAATCCGATGTTTCTGACATGGAAAAACTTTTTGACTATTCTACAGCAGATGGTTCTCAATGGAATTCTTGCAGTAGGTATGATGTTTGCAATCATCACAGGCGGAATTGATCTTTCTATCGGGTGTACATTCGCAATCACAGGTATTAGTGTTGCTTACTGCTGTGTAAATGGAATGAATCCAGTGCTGGCAATAATCCTTGGAATTATTATTGGAATTGCATTGGGAGTATTTAATGGTATACTGATTAATAGACTGAAACTTCAGCCTTTTATTGCCACTCTTGGTACACAGAGTTTGTATCGTGGTATTGCATATGTAGTAACATCAGGACGTCCAATTACAGGTGTGCCGGACAGTTTCCGTAATATTTTCAACGGGAAGATGGTATTTGATATCAGATATTACATTATCGTTATGATTGTAATCTTTATTGGGGCATATCTGATCCTTGCGAAAACAAGAACAGGGGCTTACCTGTATGCAGTGGGCGGAAATGAAGAAGCAGCAAAGCTCTCTGGTGTAAACGTAGTTAAGACAAAATATATCGCATACATTATCTGTGGCGTGTGCGCTTCTATCGCAGGCCTTGTCATGCTTGCCAGCCTTGGTTCGGCGGAACCGACTGCCGGCAGCGGATATGAGACAAATGCAATTGCAGCTGCAGCTATTGGGGGAACTCGTATGGCAGGAGGTAAAGGAACTCCACTGGGAACCTTTTTCGGTGCACTGCTTCTGGCGGTTTTAAAAGTAGGAATGGTAGTTATCAACGTTGATTCTTTCTGGCAGTTCATCTTCACAGGCTTAATTATTATTGTTGCTTCCTATTTCGAATTCATTCAGGAAGACATTTCTGTATTTATGGCTCGTAAGAAAGCAAAATAAAAATACATAAATTTGTGTGATGGTTTGTCCGGAAGCGTAGGAGGATATATGAAGAATAAAGTGGTAGTAATTGGGAGCTTAAACTACGATATGATCATGGACATTCCCAAAATGCCGGAGATCGGTGAAAATATGTTGGCGAGTGCAGTCTCATTTGCGGCAGGTGGCAAAGGTGCAAATCAGGCTGTACAGGCTGCCAAACTGGGTATGGAAACTTATATGGCTGGCTGTGTGGGAAAGGATAACATGGGGGATTTTTTGGTCGATACAATGAGGGGCTATGGGGTAAATGTTGACCATGTTCGCCGTACAGACGGAATCACAGGAATGGCAGCTGTGAATTCTCTTGAAGATGGGGGCGTGTTTGCTACTATTGTAAAAGGCGCTAATTTTGAAATGACAAAAGAAGACGTTGATGGCATGGAAGATCTGATGGAATCGGCAGGGATTGTGATTCTTCAGATGGAGATCCCTCAGGGAATTAATCGCTATGCCATTGATAAGGCAAAGGCTCATGGGTGTAAGGTTTTGATGAATGCAGCGCCTGCAGCACCATTTAGTGAAGACGATATCAAAAAATGTGACATTTTTGTTGTAAATGAAGTAGAAGCCGGTTTCTACGCGGGAAAAGCGATTGATACGATGGAAAAAGCGGAAAAAGAAGCGAAGGAAATGTCAGATCGTCTGGGAAATACGATTATCATCACAATGGGCAAGGAAGGAGCGGTGGTTTGTAGTCAAGGGAGAACTGAAAAAATTCCGTCTTTGAAAGTGAAAGCTGTTGAGACGACTGGCGCGGGAGATTCCTTTATTGGTGCCGTAAGTTATGGGCTGATGAACGATATGGATATCTTTGATGCGTGTACCTTTGCTACGCGGTGCAGCGCGGTGACGGTATGTAGGCCTGGGGCACAGAGGGCTATGCCTACTTTGCAGGATCTTAAATAAAAATTTCAAAAATTTTGATTTTTAGTGAAAAAATTTGAAAGTTATGGTAAGATGGTCATGAAATAAAAAACGAGGTGAGAGTTATGATTCCATATGAGAGAAGGCAGCAACTGTTGCATGTATTGGAAGATAATGAATTTATGGCCATTGAGCAATTGCTCAGAGCGGTGGAAGGTGCCTCGGAATCTACCGTTCGAAGAGATCTGAAGGCTCTGGCGGATGAAGGGTTGATTACGTTGTTAAGAGGCGGAGCATCCAAAGTGCGTGATATTGGAACAACTCCGGACACAAAGGTAGACTCCAAATTGATTTTAAATGTAGAGGCAAAAGATAGAATTGCCCGATATGCGGCCAGTCTGGTAAAGGATGGAGAAGTGATCTATCTGGATGCGGGAACTACCCCTCTTAAAATGACCCGGTATCTACATGATAAGAGTATCACCATTGTGACGACTAATGTACTGATTTTTCAGGAACTAGCAGGAACGAAAGCGGAATGTATCATTGTGGGCGGATGTGTAAATGTGGAAATGGGTTCGGTTGTAGGAGATCTGACAGTATCCACATTGGAAGGAATGTTTTTTGACAGGGCCTTTATTGGCATTACCGGAATTGCACCGAAATCAGGATTCAGTACACCGGATTTGAAAGAATCCAGAAAAAAGAGTGTGGTAAAAGAAAATTCAAAATATTCCTACATTTTGGCAGATAGTTCCAAGGTGGGGATTACCAGTATGTGCAAAGTGTTTGAGCTGGATGAGATTACTCTCATAACAGAGAAAGAAGAAGGAATTCCAAAAGAATGCAGCAAATATTTGATTGCAAAGTAGACGAATATCCTGTTTCGTGTATGATTATGCAGACGGGATAAATGGAATATATGATAACTGGAAAAAGGTGCTGACTCCCAAATTGCCTGTCACCAAAACAGGTAAATGGCGAGGTATGGCATCTTTTTATATTTCGTCCCAATATAGGGTGTTAAATCAGATGAAATTTTGCTTGGCTCTGAACAGTTATATTTTATCAGATGGAATTTTGTGGCTACGAGGAAGAAAAAATGTTGGAATACGTAAGAACAGACGGAAAGAATAAAGATTTTATGGAAAATTGCAGGCATCTTGACGCAGATCTGGAACAGAGGGTAGGAAAAGAGATTCAAAGGAGTAAATACGAGAAGTATAACCAGCTTGATAAGATCAATGAGGCAATTGTGGTTTACGAAAATGGTGTGCTGGCTGGTGCAGGATCAATCCGGAAATACGATGAAGAAAGTGTAGAGTTAAAAAGAATTTACGTTGCCCCTTCCTTCCGCAAAAAAGGAATCGGGACGAAACTGGTTTCTTTGCTGATAGAATGGGGAAAAGAGCTGGGATACCAAAGGATGCTCCTTGAGACAGGTGAAAAATTGGAAGAATCGGTAGCTTTATATAAAAGGCTTGGTTTTGAAAGAATCCCAAATTACGGCCCATATGAAAATATGCCGGAATCTCTCTGTATGGCAAGAAATTTACAGTGAGGGATAGAAATGACATTGTATTTGGTTATGGGGCCAAATGAGAACCGCCAGATGTGGAGATATATGGTCTGCATAGTCTGGCGGTTTTCTATTATGATATGTTTAAACGAGTGGAATCATTTCTTCCTCCTTGATGCCCGTTTTTTTGTCATAAGATTATAATCCTGCAACTTTCTTCCCATGTCGTCATCTTTTGCTATAAGTAATAGGTCTTTATCCATGTTGCTTAAAGCGTGTAACACAGCAGCATAGATTCCCATTGCAACTGCAGGGTTTCCGGATTCTACTTTCCATAAAGATGAACGGCTTATTCCGGCCCGCTCTGCTACGAATTCTGCAGAAAGATCACGTCTTAATCGCGCAAGTTTTATTTGTTCTCCCATAGTTCTAAGAATTTCTTCTGTTGCAGGTAATATATTATACGCTGCTTTTTTCATGTTCATACACCACCATTTTTATAATATGTTTTTTATTATATACATTAAATATGTTAATATCAATAATAGTAAACATTAATGATTTTGACGAAGAATTTTGGATGAATTGCAACCCAAACTAAAACCGGATCTAATAGCCTGACGTAATGCGGAAAATAATACATCTTTATATTTCCTTACAATGAATTCTTTTGCACTGTTTGAGTGATTGCTATTTGTTTTATTTCAATTACGGTCAACCATTATAATTTGTCTAGTTGACTGTATGGGTTTGGTTTTTGTGGATTTTACGATCATTACGCTTTATGCGGCAAACACAGGAGCTTTTCATACAGAAACTTTTCATATAAAAACTCTTCTTACAGAAGCTTTGGACCTGTTTTATGCACTTGCCATGGTAGTGGATGCTTTTTCTGCATTGTTTTTTTGTGGGCTATTTGATAAAATCGGACTGGAAGCAATGATTGCTGCAACCCTTTGCAGTTCATTTTTTGTATGTTTCATTTTCATGACAGATTTTGTATGTTTCATTTTCATGACAGATCGTGCTGCTTTGATCTTTATTGGTATCGTGCTGTGGGGAATTGGATTGGGCGCAGAGGACAGTATTATGAAAGCTGTCATCAGCCAGATTGTTCCAAAGAAGATGCGGAGTACAAGCTATGGGATTTTTGAAACAAGCTATGAAACTGCAGGGTTTTTGGGAAGCTGGCTGTTTTTGAAATACTATTTTGCGGATACGCCACATCGACGAAATGTAAAGCATTTTTGAGGTTGGCTTTGGATAATTGCAATTATTTTATAAGGAGGCTATTATGTTAGAAGTAGGAACAAAAGCTCCGGAGTTTTTACTTCCGGACCAGAATGGGGAACTGCATACTTTAAGTGAGTATGCAGGGAAAAAGGTCATTTTATATTTTTACCCGAAGGACAATACGTCGGGCTGTACGAAACAGGCATGTGGATTCAGTGAGCTCTATCCGCAGTTTACGGAAAAAGGGGCTGTAGTAATCGGAATCAGCAAGGATTCTGTGGCATCTCACAAAAAATTTGAGGAAAAGTATAACCTCGGATTTACGTTGCTGGCTGATCCGGAGCTGCAGGCCATCCAAGCTTATGATGTATGGAAAGAGAAAAAGAATTATGGAAAGGTGTCCATGGGTGTAGTCCGTACAACGTATCTGATTGACGAGCAGGGGATTATTATCAAAGCATTTGGGAAAGTAAAAGCGGCAGAGAATCCGGCACAGATGCTGGAGGAACTGTAAGGAGATTAAGTGTATTCGTGTCAGGTGAGTGAAGTGCTTTTATGCGAGTCAGGCGAGCACTTTCCTGAAAGGTATGTGGGGTGTTTTTATGCGAGTCAGGCGAAGGCTTTCCCGACAAGTAAGTGGAGTGTTTTTACACCAGACAAGCATAGCTGATAAAACAAGGTGCTGGGGAGCAGGTTTATGGTCTGAAGTAGATTCAATTTCTTCTGTGATCACGAAAAAGCCTTCTCCCCCATTTTATGTACCGGTATTTCAGGAGATGGTATGGAAGCTCATTTATCTGACATGTGTTTTTTCATATTTCTGACATGGAAAATTATAAATATTTCTATGAGACATGTAATTTATGGCAGACTTTACATGTGAAATCCAGAATACTTCTATGGGGCATGTAGTTTGTGACAGTTTCTACATGGAAATTTTAATACACTTCTATCATACATGTAACTTATGGTATTTTCTACATGGAGAATTACCCCGAATAATGTTATGACATGTAACTCTCGTTGTTCTTTACGTGGAATGTTATTCCATATCCAAAATCTACATGCACCCCCAATGTTCCCTACATGGAATGTTATTCCATATCCAAAATCTACATGTATCTCCTGACAGTTTAAACATGGTAAATATTATTTGCTGACCAGATACGAGGAAATTTCGCCAAATAATTGGTTGGGATTTATTCTAAAATCTTCTTAGCGTACGCTCTTACTTTGTTGAAAAAAATTCTCATTTATAGTTATTGACAACTAACCATAGCAATAATATACTAACTCCTGTAAAAAGAAATTTATACTATTTATGAAGAAATTTAAAGGAAGCAGGTGGGTCATGATGCCTTTGACGATGGCTGAAACCGGTCGGGAGATTCAGGTTAGGAAGATCGGCGGAAAAGAGGAAACGAGACGTTTTCTGGAAAGTCTGGGGTTTGTAATGGGCAGTTTTGTAACTGTGGTGTCCGAAATCAACGGAAACCTGATCGTGAAAGTTAAGGATTCCCGCGTGGCGATCAGTAAGGAAATGGCAACAAAAATAATGATCTGATGATATGAGGAGGGAGAAACATGGCTACTTTAAAAGAAACAAAATGTGGGCAGACGGTCCGAGTTGTGAAGATCCATGGAGAAGGTGCGGTAAAGCGTAGGATTATGGATATGGGTATTACGAAAAATGCAGAGATCTATGTCCGTAAGGTTGCACCTCTCGGTGATCCGGTAGAAGTTACTGTAAGAGGATATGAACTGTCTTTGCGCAAAGCAGATGCGGAAATGATTGAAGTACAGTAATACTTATATTGAAATGAACACAGTATGGTAGTATTTATATTGAAATGAATGTGGTATTGTAGTGCTTATTTTGAAATGCAGAGGCACTGTAGTACTTTATTTTTTGGCCGAAGGTTAGCTAAGACTAAAAAAGATTTGTCTATAATAATCAGAAAGAGAGGAAGCATATGAAAGTCAAGATTGCACTTGCAGGAAATCCGAACAGTGGAAAAACAACTCTGTTTAATGCATTGACCGGATCTAACCAGTATGTGGGAAACTGGCCGGGCGTAACGGTAGAAAAGAAAGAGGGAAAAATCAAAGGTTATACGGGAAAAGGAGAAGAAGCTATTCTGGTGGATTTGCCGGGAATTTATTCCTTGTCCCCTTATACACTGGAGGAAGTGGTATCAAGAAATTTCCTGATCGGGGAAAAGCCGGATGCTATTATTAACATTATTGACGGTACCAATCTGGAAAGAAACTTATATCTGACGACGCAGTTGACAGAGCTGGGCATCCCGGTGATCGTTGCAGTTAATATGATGGATCTGGTGAAAAAGAACGGCGAGGAGCTGAATATTGAGAAACTAGGTAAAGACATCGGCTGTAAGGTAGTAGAGATCTCTGCATTAAAGGGAGAGGGAGTTGACCAGCTTGCACAGAGAGCTGTATCCATTGCAAAGAGTGGAAAAAAGAGCCATCCGGCACATAACTTTGAGGGCTGTGTGGAACACGCCATTGCACATATCGAAGAGGCGATCTCCGGGCATGTGGATGAAACCATGGAACGCTGGTATGCGGTAAAGCTTTTCGAGCGTGACGAAAAAGTAAGGGAAAACTTGAACCTTGGAAGAGAATTGCTGGATCACATCGAAGCAGACATTGTAAGTTGTGAAAAAGAAATGGATGATGATGCAGAAAGCATCATTACCGGAGAACGCTATAACTACATAGGAAGCATCATTGATGACTGTTATAAAAAACGTGTAAAGAAGCAGCTATCCATATCGGATAAGATCGACCGGGTAGTGACGAACCGTTTCCTTGCACT
>JALFIB010000270.1 GCA_022776305.1 Lachnospiraceae bacterium | reverse complement strand
CCGCCCGGCGCATGGTATCCGATGTAGATCGCTCCGGCATAGCTGCCATCTATTCCTGCCATCATAGAACCGGGATGGCAAGCCCATCCCCGCATCAGCTTCACGCCTCGGGGGAGCAGCTCATGTCGTAAGTTTCTGGCCGAATCATGGCCATCCCGCACCACTGCATCATAGCCCGCCTCCAGCACTGCCCTGCAGGCGGCAGCCGCCTCACTGGTCATCTGCAGACATGATCTTTCGTAACCATCCTGTCCTTTTTCCGTCTCGCACCAGGCAGTCACGTCCGTAACACCCTCCAGATCCACACTGATAAAATATTTTTTCTTTTCCATGTTTACCGTAACCTGCTTTCCTGTTTTTTCGGATTTTCATATTTTTGCAGAAATTCTTTCAGCCCCATATAACAATTTCCCCGGACACCTGTCATCGTCTCACCATGGTAGAGGGAACTGATCACTGCTTCTTCCACAGATTCCACTGCAGCCTCAAATACGATATCAATCTTTTCGTCGTAAAACATCCTGCTCTCCAGAATGCTTTTCTCGCTGTAATGAGGTACCCTGTTTGCTGTGGTAAAAGCGATAGCAATATCACCGCTGCCGTTTCCGCAGTAGGATCCTGTCCTTGCCAGCGCCACCATGGAACGTTTTGCCACCCGTTTCAGCTGCCTTTCATTCAGCGGAACATCAGTTGCAATGAGGATGATCACAGAGCCTTTATCCTTTCCTGTCCCGGGACGCGCCTTCGTGGTATCATAGTGGACACCACCTATGACAAGATTTCCTGCTTCCCCGAAGTTTGTCATAACAAGAGCACCTATCACATAGGGCTTTCCGTCAATCTGTACCTTTCTGGAGGAAGAACCGATGCCTCCTTTCAGTCCCAGACAGACCATTCCTGTCCCACCGCCTACAGCGCCTTCTTCAAAATCTTCCGCTGCGCTGTGCAGCGCTTCCCTGACATGGTTTTCCGTAACGTGCATGCCGCGGATATCATTCAGTCTCCCGTCGTTACACTCCGTTACAATGCTGTTCACAGTCCCCGTCGTAATGCCGATATCCTCATTTTGCTCCAGCATATATCTGGTCAGGGCAGTATGGGCAACACCTGTACTGAGGGTATTGGTCATCAGGATCGGCGTTTCGATGGTTCCAAGCTCCTCCACCTGTACCAGACCCATACTTTTTCCAAAACCATTGATCACAGAAACACCTGCCATGACTTTATCCCGGAACAAATTCCCTCCATGGGGAAACACAGCAGTAACTCCTGTATGGATCTCTCCCTGATTTATAGTGGAATGCCCCACTGTTACCCCTTCCACGTCACTGATGAGGTTTCTGGGGCCATGGGGATATTTTGAATACAGCTGAAAAGGACTCGTTTCCGGTAATCCCATAACACAACCTCCTTTGATAGGATCATTTTAACCATTTATCAGAATCTGGTTTGGTGCAGTCCGAAGCATTTCCCGATACCAATGGCTGTCACGTTCTTTGCTTTTTTTCGCAATAGACCACTCCAGAGGTTCCATAGGCGGAATACCGGCACGATGCATGGCCAGCACTTTAACAGTCACGCGCTCGTCTGCTGCACCGGGAATATGGAAATCAGGGAAATATTCCGTTACCGGATCCTCCAGACTCATCTTCCCCTCCGCCTCAAGAATACAACATGAATCCATATCCGCGGTCAAACAAGACTCCTTCCGGCCCGCGAATACAGCCTGCCATCACAAAAGTACCTCAGACGGAAACATCCGTTTTGGCAAAGTAAACGGTATCTACACCGGGACCCCTGTCATTTTGAAGAACAGCCACCTGCTCAAAATGCAGTTTCTCCATCAAATGGATCTGAGCCCCATTGGTGCTCCATGTCCTGAGCGCCGGAGTCGCATCCGGATACCGACTGCGCAGGTACTGCAGTACCTCCCGGTAGATCCGCACAGAAAGCCCTTTTCCCCGAAACTCTTTCAGCAGGCAGAGGGTCGTCAGATAGCAGACCCGCGGAAAACGTGAAAGCTGCTGGCATTTGTATTCCGGACGGAAAGACAGAAAGGCGATCGTCCGCCCTCCCTGCTTCCATAGAAAATTTTTCTGCGTCATCAGTTCCCTGTAATAATCAGTCACACCGGGATTGTGGCTGTTGTCTCCGGTGAGGTTCTTTTCAGCAGTACCTCCTCGTTCCGATAAAGGCGGACAGAAGTCCCTGTCACATGCAGACAGGATCTCAAAAATTTCACCTTTTTCCTTTTCTGTCAACTCATGGTCCGGAGAAACAAATTGAATAGGTTCCATCTCCCCCGCTACAAATTGTACAGCTTTCACTGCCATTGTAAGCCCATCTTTCATGGAAGAAGGGCGGATCCATTCCTCCCGTGTATGTGCTCCCCCTCCCTCGGTCAATCCAATGCACACCGAAGGTATACCAAAAGAAAGGGGAATATTGCAGTCCGTGGAAGCAGCGCCTTCCTCAGGCCTTTTTCCCGTTACTTCCTCAGTGATCCGGCTGATTCCTCGGGCCAGCCATCTCTGCTTTTCCGGATCCACATCCATACTACAGGGCCGTTCCCCTACGACAGTACAGCAGACTTTCGTTTCCCCACAACAGTACTTCTCCAGTACTTGTCTCAGATACGCATCACCATGCTTCATGGCCTGTGCAGACTCACTGCGGTATTCAAACAGGAAACTTCCGGCTGAAGCAATGGTATTCACTGAAGTTCCGCCTTCTATCACACCTGCATTGTATGTAGTTTTTGACCCTTCACAGGGCTGGTACCGATACAATTCCTGAAGAATAGCCGACATACGTTCAATGGCATTTGCTTTTCCAAAATCTATCCACGAATGTCCGCCTTCCGTTTTTACATCGATCCTATAGCGAATGGAACCTACACAGTCTGTATAAAGGCTTTTCTGGTACAGGTCAAAGGCAACCACCGCTTCAATCTGTCCTTCATATTCTTTCATCACACCGCGGCAGCCTTTTAAATTCCCAAGGCCCTCTTCTCCCGTATTCAGTGCAAATAAAACCGGATGTGCGATGTCAAGTTTCTGTATAAACAGATATCGGATCAGTTCCATCAGCACCACTGCATTTGCCGTATCGTCCCCGATGCCGGGGCAGGACCAGCGCTCCTCTTCCTTTCTCAGTTCAAGCTTCGTATCTTCCGGAAAGACAGTGTCCAGATGGGCCAGAAACAAGCAGGAAAAGGGCTGTTTTTGTAATTTCCTGTCCGTAACCGGATACGAAACGATCACATTATCATAAGGGTCTATGTATGTACCGGAAACTCCGTTCGTCTCCAGCCATTTCATGCAGTATTCTGCACGCCTGCGTTCGCCAAAGCTGGGAGCCGGAATCTGTACCAGCTCTTCCAGTGTCTTTTTCATCTGTGGCAGCCTATTCTCTACATATTGTTCCAGTGATTCTTTCATCATAATCTCCATTCCACCGTCTTCGGCTGGCGGTATAAAAACGCATAAAATCTCTGTTCTGCCGCCTTGGGCTGGCGGCATATTTGTTTATTTTCATAAAAGATAAAACTTGCCATTTCTGTATTCCCATTTTGTTTGATAGGGTTTACATGCCATATTCAGATATTCCAAAATCTCCTTCGCTTCTTTTTCTCCCGCCGGATACGGCAGATTCTTTTCCCATGCTGCCCTTGACAATCCCAATTCAATGGGGAGTAATTCAATGTGGCTGCATACCCCGTCCTTGATTTCAAAGTACGGGATCAGCGACTGGTACACCTCTTTTGTCTCATACAAGCTATGTGCAGCCTGACTGCTTCTCTTGGAAATCCCTTCGGCTGCCGATGCATGGGCAGGCAATCCGTATTTTTCCATATAGTCCGGCGGAAGAAGTGATACATATTCATTCTCAAACATAAAATTCCCCAGACTGTAAAAAATCGGGCATCCTTTATACATTTCTATTCCCTTGACCTGATGTGTACCGCTTCCAATCACTGCACTGGCACCGGCATCAATACATGCCCTGGAAAACGTCTCCAAAAAATAATCTGCCTCATACTCCTGATCCCTTTTGATCTCATGGGAATGCACCATAACGATTACAGCTTGGCAAGAAAACAAAGCTTCCCGGATGCTGTCCACCGTACGCTCCAAATCCCTCGGATCCGGATAGCTGATGCGTCCCTCCTCTTCCTCCGTTTCTACCAGTTCAAACAGGGACGTCCCAAATTCCAATGTACCTTCCGGAAGGGGCGACAGAAAGCCCTGCGCCCGGTGTTTTTCCCTCAGGTCATTGATACCTGTGGCAGCAGCAAGCTTTTTCAGCAATTCCCCATGCTCTCTGGTGATCCGATAACGATTATTCACACGCAGTGGATTAAGCCCCGGCCGTCCCGGTTGTCTCTCTGACTGGATCCCTGCCCTTGCTGCATTTTCAAAAGTAGAACAGATATTTATGATACCAACCCGCCCACAGGCTGTCTCCAGCATCACCGGACGAGAAGCCTCATACAAATTATTTCCTGTCCCCGCATGGGCAAATCCGCTTTCTTCCAAATTTTTTACCGTCATGGACAAACCATCATAAGAATAATCCATGGTATGATTGTTTGCAAGAGCAAGCATATCAAATCCATATAAGTGAAGATCCTCCAGACAGCCCCGGGAAGAAGTCAGCCAGGTACCTCCGGAATATGCAGAAGGAAAACACCTTCCATCTGTGATGGTTGTTTCAAGATTAGCCAGTTTTACATGTGCCCTGCCCATAAACTCCCGGATAGGCATTACTCCCGGATTTTCTTCAGGAATCCTTCTGGTAATCAGAATATCCCCTGCCGCTGCAATGGAAATACTATTTGTATCCATTTTCTGTACCTCCCATATCCCTTTTTCACCACTGCCATCAATCCGAACTGTGCAATGACGCTCCTGCTGATCCTCTTTTTCGTGTCAATATTTTATCGCTTTAAATTGACAAATTATTATAACATTTCTACGGATTGCTGTCGAGAATTTCTTAGCTATATCATTTCTTTTACACAAATTTTTTCGAAAGTTGTGAGAAAACAAAAAATACAAG
>JALFIB010000202.1 GCA_022776305.1 Lachnospiraceae bacterium | reverse complement strand
ATTGATGGCTTTTTTTGTCAACCAATTTTTATCGACATAATCGGGGCAACAGGATTTGAACCTGCGACCTCTCGGCCCCCAGCCGAGCGCGCTACCAAGCTACGCCATACCCCGTAACATTTCCAGTATACTAGAAATGTTGTGATTTGTAAAGTAAAAGATTTATTTTTCTTCAAAAAGCTGTTTCCTATATACGCCCATCTCCACCAACTGAAGAAATGCTTCTTTCACATAAGGGACATCTTCCTTGAAGGTCACTCCAAACCATTTGTCGCTTGACGGAAGAACGCTAAGTTCTACCCTGTCCGTTTTGATCAATCCGTCAATAATCGTGGGGAGCAGGTACTCTGCTGTCAGCTCATCTTCCCCCAGACCGGATAAAAAGCTCTGAAATCCCGTTTCAAGCTCCTCAATAAAATCAGGCGTAAATCCCCAGAAATTCATGGAAACCAGACTTTCCGGATCAAGCGCCGACATCTCTCCTGCTGCATTCAAAACAGCTGCCCCATTCTGGGTTTTCACAATATTTTTCGTCTCTTTGATCTCAGTCAGCCGTTCGCCTTCTCCTATCCGGCAGATTCCCCTTGTGACACCGCCGTGTTCAGACAAAGTATTTTTAAGTATGAATCCAGCCATGCAGAAATGATACTTACCATTCTCGCCCTCCTGTACATTGACCAGATAATCATGGACTTTACAAAAGGCATCTTTCCCGTAATAGTCATCTGCATTGATCACAGCAAAAGGTTCCTTTACAATGCCTTTGCATGATAAGATCGCCTGCCCGGTCCCCCAAGGTTTTTGGCGGCCTTCCGGGACAGAAAACCCTTCCGGCAGGTCCTCCATCTCCTGAAATGCATATGCTACCGGGATCTGTTTTGCAATACGGTCACCTATGATCTCTTTAAAGTCTTCATACATGCTTTTGCGTATTACAAAAACCACTTTGTTAAAGCCGGCTTCCATCGCATCATAAATGGAATAATCCATGATGATCTCCCCTGACGGCCCAAAGGATGTCAGCTGCTTCACTCCCCCGCCAAAACGACTGCCAATACCTGCAGCCATAATGACCAATGTCGTATTCTTCATATTTTTCTCCTACGGTTTTCTTATGATACTCATATCTTACCATAGTCAGTAGGAAAAATCTACTTCTTTTCCGTTTTTAGAACAGGTATGCACATCTAAAAAAGCAAAAGGACTTCCAGCTTGTTCTTAATTTAGAGCTATTCCCGGAAGTCCATCTGTCCTTCTTTTGCGCGTTGTGGAAACCTGTTGTTTTTCCTTTTACTTTTCCAGAGATTCCGAGACGTAATTCTTCGGTGTAATAATAATATTTTCTCCCGCAATATCTGTTTTCCGTTTCACTACGTCTTCGATCTGGGCCCTCTGAGCGTCGGTTAATTCAGCGGCATCAACGATCACATCGCAGCTGTCATTGGAAATGCTGACGACACAGTCCTGAAATCCTTTTGATTCCAGCAGAAGCTCCGCAGCTGACTCTTTTTCAGCAACCTGTGTCATTTCCGTCATGGTGGAAATTGCATTCTGCTTCTGGTCCTCGCCAATATTATCGTTATTTATGATCTCCAGCAGCGTTTCTTTATTCTTTGCCCTGACCTGCTCCCGGTTTAATTTTGCACTGGCAAGAACATTGTCCGCAGAAGATGAACTGGCAAGAACTGCTTCTCCCACATTGCCTGTCTGCGCTGTCCCGCTATCCAGAGAAGCCTCCTCGCTTCCGTCCCCATCAAGGCTCACAATATCTGTGTAAGTGTCGGCGTATGTATCACTTGATACACTGGAAACACTGTCGTCTGTGAGCAGAACGGTACTGTCATCTGAATTGGCCAAATTCGTTTTTTCATTTAATATTTTTCCGGAGTAGTTTAAATATCCGGCAATTGCGATCATAATTGCCAGCGTGGTGATGATGATCTGGTTTTTCTTAAAAATGCGTTTCACAAAATCCTCCTCATTTCATCTTCATTACTTTGATTTTATGCGCTTCCACTCCAAATAATGCCATCACTGCTTCTGTTATCTCCGCTGCCTTTGCACTGTCTCCGGCTCCCTGCGCAATGACCAACACCCCCTCAATCTCAGGCTTCATTTTTTCACTCACATAAGGTGTTTCATTACCCTTTGCGTCTTTTTGATAGATGGTAGATTCATTGCTGCTATCTTCCTTGGATCTTACTACACTTTCTCCTTCCCCATTCTCTTCCTCTCTTTTCGTCTGTTCCGTATCTTTTTCTACAATACTTTTCCCATCAGATTTTACAGTGATCATGACCTCCGTCTGTCCGATCCCTTCCACCTGACTTAATATCTCTTGAAGATGCTTCTCCAAATAGCCAATCTCAGAAAGCTCAGTCATGTCTACCGTCTCTTGTCCTTCACTTTCCTCAACCTGCACTTCCTCATCATTTGTGGGCAAAGAGATCACAAGCAGTAAGACTCCGGCCAGAAACAAAATCAATATCTGGTCACGTTTCAAGGATTTTATTTTTTCCAGCCAGCTTTTCAACCTTTTCTCCTCCCTTTCGTTACCAATATATCTTTTCTTTCCACCAGATATAACTGTGAAATCTCTTTCTTTAATTCTTCGATTTTTGTATCCTCCGTCCCTTCCTTTACTGAAAGCTCTATACCTTTCAGCTGGTACTCATCTTTTTCATCAAAATAAGTGTCAATTTCCGATATTTCTATTTGATATGAATTTCCCAATTCCTGTATCTGCCTCGTCAGTTCTGCCCTGTATGCCTCCATGATCTCATGATTCTTTAATTCCTCAATCCCCTCTATGGAAGTCTCCAGCTCATAATATTTCTCTTTCAGAAGTTCCAGCGAAAGAAGCCGTTCAAATTTACCATCTCCTGCGAAAAAATTCAAAACGGGTTTTAAAACCATCAGGCAAAAAAGGAGCCCTGCATAGAATTTAACGTATTTAGTGAATTTTCCCTCTGGTAAAAGATGGAGCAGTATGGTGATGATACATATGCCTCCCATCAGCGATTTCAGCCAATTTGCCATGTCACCCTCCCTTTACAGCACTGGTAACCATTGCGATAGACAGAACGAAAACCAGCATGCTCACAAGAAGAATACGAAGAAGCATCATCGTCCCCCTCGATATACTATCGATTCCTTCTACCATCCTCTTCTCGCAGACAGGCTGGATGGCAGCACACAGAAAACGGAACAAAAGAATACAAGTTGATAATTTTAAAATAGGAACCAGACATATGGCAGCAATAGCCAAAATACTCGTTGTCCCCACTGCATTTTTGATCACTATGGCTGACGCTGCCACGGTCTCAGCAGCTGCATCGATCATATTGCCGATTCCCGGTATGGCTTTACCCAACCGCTGCATGGCCGAGTTTTTCAGTGAATCGACAGATGGTGTTACAAGGCACTGTACTGCCTGCAGTCCTAAAATCAGCCCGGTAACAGATTTAAGCCCCCAATTCACCACTGTCTCGATCAATTCTGCAAATTTTGAAAAATAATCTTCTTCTGACATCTGGTTTAAAATAAGCAGGATCAGGTATAGATGGATTACGGGAAGGAGCAGTTTTATTACTACCACATGCAGCAAGTTCATTCCAAGAAGTGTCACTTCATAAAATCCTGCCGCAGACAGGGAACCCGAGGATAAAACTAAAGTAACAAGGTACGATGGAAGTAAAATCTCCATAAAGGTTAAAATATCCTTGCAAGTATTTACTACGATCTGGTTCATGGACAAAAAAGATCGCAATAGCATAGTTGAAATCAATAAATACATCATATAAAAACTAATATCTGCAATCTGGCTGCTCTTAAAGACCTTGATAAAATTAGAAAAAACAGCAGAAGCGACAGCCACAATGAGTATTTGCAGTGCCATATCTTTCTGCTGCCGCAATTCATTCAAAAACAATTCAGAAATCATTTCAGGAATTTTTTTTAAATCAAAAGAGAAATCCCCTCGCATCAATTTTTGAAAGGTATCCACGAAAGAAAAAGCTTCGGTATCTGATATCGCTTCAAATTTCGCTTCTATCTCATCAAGAGCAACCATGTTTTCCATCTCTGCCTCTGCAGCATGTCCGCTACAGCTGAAAAAAAACAACAAGAGAACAAAAAGTATGAGAAAACGTTTCATAGGATTTTTTCCTCACAAAAAACTGTGGACCGCTTCCAGCAAAGCAAGTATAATCGGGGAACTGATGGCCAGAATTGATATCTTCCCGAAAATTTCGATTTGCCCGGCAATGGCGCTGTACCCTGCGTCTTTACATATATTTGAAGCAAAATCTGCCAGATAGGTGATCCCGATGATCTTTAACAGGATCCGGAAATATTCTTTCTGTTCAGAGAAATAAGAACCGATGGAATTGATCATCTCGAATACAGAGGAGAGCTTCGTGGCGCTGTAAAAAACAATCAACAGGCAGGTTGCCAAACTGACCACCTCGGCAAGCGATGATTTAGCCTGTCTCAGTATCAATCCCAGCATTACACCGGACAGTCCAAGGCATGCAATTTTTATCATATCCATTTTGATCCCTCACAGGGCAAATAACGATTTTATGGTTTCAAAAAGCTGGCTGATATAGGGAATCAGCCAGAAAAGCACAAGCACCAATCCGGCAATCCCAGTGAGAAAGGCGTGCTCTTCCCTTCCGCTCTGCTTCAGGATCTGACTCAAAACAGACACCAGAATACCTACAGCCGCTATTTTGAAAATCAGGTTAACACTCATATCTCACCTTTCTTTCCTGCCTTATATCAACTATGCTCACAAGAACACTTATATCAATTATGCTCACAAGAACAATAGAATGAAAAATGCTCCTGCCACGGCACCGAGCTTTCGATAAAGACTGCTTTTTTCCCTAAACTGCGCTTCTGAGCGCTGTCCCATCTCATAAAATTTTGCTGCGTGTTTTTGCAGCAGCGTCCTCTGCATCACCGTGTCCGTATTGCACAATGCTTCCGCAGTTTGAATGATCGCACTTTTCTGTTTCTGGTCAATAAAACGACCAGATGTTTCTTGTTCCACAGCCTCTTCCCAGATTACAGCAAAAGGCTTGCCGCTTTTTTCCTGTATCATAGATACTGTATGAAACAGAATATTCTTCAAGTCCAAACTGCACCGTTCTGCAGCCTGCTTAAGAGCTTCTTGAATAGGAGTCCTTCTATATACCGTCTCTTTTTCCAAAAACACAAGAAGCTCATACATATCGCGCAGAATTGCAGCATTTCGTTTCCATTTGTTTTCTATCTGCTGTTCCGCCAGTGCCACAGCAACAGCGATACAAATAGATCCTGAAATTTTTACATAGACTTCCACATCATGCCCCCTGATATAATATTTCATTTTTTTCATCTGTGACCACTTTTACCCGTCCTCGATTCTTTCCATCCAGTACAATGTACCGCTCAAAAACTCTTTGTGCAGCAAGATCACGAAAAATGGGATGATCCCATACCTCTTCCACTGATGTTCCATGTACCGTTGCCAATAATTTACAGCCACAGTGATGAATATTTTCTATGGCTTCTTTGTCTTCCCTGCTTCCGATCTCATCCACTGCAATCACCTGTGGAGACATGGAACGCAGCAGCATCATCATTCCAATTGATTTTGGACAGCAGTCCAGCACATCTGTCCTTATACCCACATCATTCTGCGGTATACCCAGATACGTACCTGCTATTTCTGACCGTTCATCCACCACCCCTACATTTTTTCCGGGATTTCCATTGATGCCGTTTGAAATCTGCCTGACCATATCCCTAAGCAAGGTGGTCTTTCCGCAGCCCGGCGGGGAAATGATCAGGGTACTAAACACCTTATTGTCCGTTGTCACAGAAGGCATCACAAGATCTGCGCAGCCAATCCGCTGATGTGCGAGTCGGATGTTGATAAAAGAAATATGGCGGACACATTGTACCTTTCTGCCCTCCGCCACTATTTTTCCTGCAATACCGATCCTGTGTCCTCCGGCAACAGTAATAAAGCCCTGTCGTATCTCTTCTGAAAATGCATAGAGGGAATATCCTGATATATACTCCAGCGTCTCATCAATATCTTCTTTTGTAACACAATATGCAAGACAAGTATCCCCAGAAAAAGTGCCATCCGGCTTCACCGCGTATTCCGTTCCATCACACCGTACAAAAAGAGGCGCATTTACGCGCAGCCTGATTTCTTCCAAACGTTGCTGAGAAATCAAGTTCTTTTCAAAAATAGCTCTCAGGTTGGCCGCAAGTAGATCAAAAACAGAATCTGCCTCCACGGGTATCAGTTTCCCTCAAATTTTATTCTTGTTTCAATATATGGGACATCCCCTCTTAATATTCCGTTTTTCAGAAAGACATAAAAGAATTGCATTTTCTACCGAGAGATAATATAATGTTTCAATAAACGAAACTAGGAAAGCACGAGGGTTCTTATATGAAAAAAAGAGTTGTGGTCGCACTAGGGCATAAGGCTCTTGGTACGACATTTCCAGAACAGCAGACAGCGTTGAAAGCCTCCGTCCCGATTCTTGCTGATCTCGTAGAAGAAGGGGCGCAATTGATCATCACCCACAGCAACGCTCCTCAGGTAGGTATGATCCACACAGCAATGAACGAATTTGCAAAATTCCACGATACATATGGGGCTCCTATGTCTGTTTGTTCAGCCATGAGCCAGGGATATATCGGATATGACATCCAAAATGCCCTCCGCTCTGAGCTGCTGAAAAGGGGAATCTATAAAACAGTCGCTACAGTTCTTACGCAGGTAACGGTTGACCCATATGATGAAGCGTTCTACCATCCTGTAAAAGTCATCGGCAGATATCTGTCAGCAGAGGAAGCTGCTGCGGAGGAGAAAAAGGGAAATTACGTAGTAGAAGAGCCCGGGAAAGGCTTTCGCCGTATTGTTGCTGCACCTAAGCCGCTGGATATCGTTGAGATCGATGCCATCAATGCGCTGGTGGATGCAGGACATATTGTGATCGCCGGAGGTGGCGGCGGCATTCCTGTACTGAAGCAGGGCAGTAATTTAAAAGGTGCCAGCGCTGTCATTGAAAAAGACTTAGTCAGCGGAAGGCTTGCTGATCTTACAGATGCAGATATGCTCATGCTCTTAACGGATGAAGAGTTCGTGATCATCGGTTATGGCACAGACAATCCTGTTCCCCTTGAGCATCTCACACCTGCTGAAGCATTGAAGCATGTGGAGCATAATGAATTCGGGATCAACAAAATGCTTCCAAAGATCGAGGCATCTGTCCATTTTGTCACACAGAAGGCAGGACGTACCGCTATCATCACTTCCATCGACAAAGCCAAAGACGCATACCTCGGAAAAACAGGTACCGTGATTTCATAGCACCGGCATTATAAAACAACAGACTACGGTGTTCTCATAGCACCGGCGTTTTAAAATCATAGAGTACGGTGTTCATATTTTATTCACGTAAAAAGAAGCTGCTGCAAGACTTTTCTTCTTATCTTGCAGCAGCTTCTAATATTTTCATTAGGGATGATCCGAAAGGAATGTTTCTTATTTGTCCACCGTCAGAACAGCCTCATCTTCAGGAGGTGCTACACGGATGTTGATCTTTTTGTCTTTTACAAGCTTAATGAACTGCTCTGCCAGCTTTGGATCGAACTGTTTTCCTTTCTGTTCTTCAAGTACCTGCAATGCCTGTTCTACCGGCATCGCTCTTTTATAACTTCTGCGGGATATCATCGCATCAAAAGAATCAACCACACAAAGGATCCTTCCCATGATAGGAATGTCCTCTCCCACTATTCCCCTTGGATACCCGTAACCGTCATAGCGCTCATGGTGAGAAAGAACAGCCGGGATTACATAATCAAGGGAGGGCAGATGGCGGATGATGCCAATGGAGTTCTCCACATGGCCTTTCATGATCTCATATTCTTCTGCGGTAAGGCGGCCCGGTTTATTTAATATATCTTCCCGTATGCCGATTTTACCGATATCATGCAAAAGCCCTGCCTCCTTTACAATATCCACGCACTCTTCATTCATGCCGTGGGCCCTTGCCAGCTCAGACGCATAATATGCCACATTCTGGGAATGGCTGAAGGTATAATGGTCTTTTGTATCGATGGCAGCGGTCAATGCATAGATGGTAGAAGCATAAGTATCATAATAGCTGACTCTTCCTTTTGTACTTTCCTCTTTTTGAAGCTGTACATCTTCTGAATACATGACAACTGCATTTTTTCCGGAACGCTTTGCACTATAGACAGCAAGGTCTGCATTTGCGATCAATTCTTCCGGTGATGATGCCATATAAGGAGAAGCACATACGCCGCAGCTAAGGGTGAGAGCCTTTAATTTATAAAGACTGTTGTCCTCATTCATCTTGCGTACCTGCCCCGAAATAGATTCTGCTAAGATCTTAGCGGAATAAATATCGTAAGACGGAAGCAAGATGGCAAACTCTTTTCCAACCATGCGGAAAGCAATGCCCCTGTCTGCTGTGGTTGCCTGAATGATCGAAGCGATCTTTTGAAGTGCGATATCCCCTTCTTTTGCACCATACAACTGGTTATACAGCTTAAAGTCATCTACGTTTACCATGATCAAGGCCAATGACAGGTCTTTGTTCTTTTTAAACTGCTCGTTGATCACCTCGTAAAAACGCTTGCGGTTGAACAAACCGGTCAATTCGTCTTTTCTGGCTTCATCATAAGCCTGTTCATACATCTTGGAATTCTTTACTGCCATAGTGCAGACGGAGTTCACAGACATCAAAAGACTAAAGTCATCGTAGGAATAAGCACGGCCCTTTTCTTTTTCCGACAGCATGACAATTCCTACCAGATCACTGCTGTCTTTCATAGGTGCAATGCATTCTACTCCCCAGGCTTTCAGCTGCTGCTTTTCTTCTTCCCACATAGAATGGTAATCGTTCGTCCGCATAAAATCCTGCATCAGCAGGCATCCATCGTGTTTTTGCATATAAAGCACAAGCGGATGTTCTGCTTTCATCACAAGCCCCTTCTTCTCCAAAGGACTGGCTGTTTCTTCGAGGATATAATTTCCTGCTGTATCCTGAATAAACACGTAAATCTTATCTGCATCGATCATCTTTTGGATCACTTCAACCAGACTGGAAAGAATCTCGATCTTATTTAAAGTTTTCGAAACGGTATAACTGAATTGTTTAATGGTCTCTGCCTGAACTTGTTCCTCTTTCACAAAAAGATTGTCCAAAAATTTTTTCATGACGAGAACCATCAAATAAATACACGCCGCCATTAACAAAGCAATCAAAAGCAGAGCGAGCGATTGGTTCAGCCTCAATTTTTCAACGAGCCAATCTGAAATCGGGCCCACCAATTCTTGGAATACACAAACACTGATAAGGATTGCCACTACGTAACAATTTCCCGGAGAAACCAGCACAGTTAATTTAAACATCCGTTTTTTATACAGCGCATAAAACAGGCAGCATGCAAACACAAATGCAGATACGATATCCACCGGAATGCCCTGAAATACCTTCAGCGTGGACGCTGCATTCCCCGCCGCAACGATAAGGATCCCGATCAGAATGGGACTAAGCTGGCGGAACATTAAAATGTCACCTTTACAGTAACGGAAAAACAGTCGGATAATATCAACCAGAAGGATCGCCGTAGCAATAAACATAATATAGATCTGCCATCCGTAGGTGTAGAGGAATTTAATATGCCCGCCAGCGTCCAATGCGATTTCCGGTGTAGGGATAAACCATTCTGTAAACAGGTTGATCACATAAATAACCAAAAAGACAATGAGCCAGAAAACCCTGCCACGTCTGCGCTTCTCTTCCAGAAAATCAAGGTAAAACCTGTAAAACCCATAGGGAAGCATCATAAGCCCAAGAATTGACACGTAATGCCAAAAATTAACTGACGGCCAGAATTGGATGCGCATCAAAAATGACCCGCCGCTCCAGAAGATCAAGATCATAAGGAGCATCAGGAAAGAATAGATTACTTTTGTTTTTTTTGCTGAAGCAAACGCCAGAAATAAAAACAAATATCCCAGCAGTGCGATAACTGATATCCAACTATAGCTTACCACTGTATTCTCCTTTCCGAATCGGGGCTCTTGCATTTTGAAGTGCAACAAAGTCTCCCACTTCATGAGGTGTTGGGTTCATCTTACGTATACGATGGCCATATACGGACTCAAATTCGTGAAATGTACCACATTTAACGATCGTGATATTAAGTGGATCCACCCCAAGAATCTTTTTTAAATCTGTGTAGTCTTGATCAACGTATTTAAAATATACGCTTAAATGGTCTTTTAGGATTTCCCTGCTCATGGCGGCACCGGCAAGGGCTGCTTTTTTCAGTTCCACATATAAATGGAGCTGGGGCCTGTTTTCATCCGTATATTCTTTTACTGCAAACCAGTCTTCGATCTGAAGGCCGGAAAGTTCGATGGAATGGCGGATAGAGTTTTCCGTTATCCTTGTAAATCCTGCGATATCGATGACAGAGGGAACCCTGTCTATGTATGAAAACCTTGGTATGCTCGTCCCGTCTTCTTTGCATCCGATTCCAAGACAGCGGTACACATCGCCCACACGGTAGCGGGCAAAGGCACCGCCTTTTAAGACAGTGACAACAATCTCATATTTTTCTCCCGGAAGCACTTCGTTCATCAAATATGTCCGCGGTACGTATGACGGATCGTCCATATTCTTCATCATCTCATCTTCCGGTATAAACTCATAAAAGCACGCATCCGGGAAAAAGTACATGCCATTCCTTGACCATGTCTCTGTACCGATACAGGTAGGCTCTGTACCGGCAAAAATCTCCATAGGCCGGATTCCCCACATACGTTCAAGGTCATCTTTATAACACCAGTTGTCCGTGCCTGCACACATAAAGCCCTTCAGTGTAAATAAATCTTTGGGCATCAATTCACGCCCTTCTTCTTTACACTTCCGCTTTGCTGCCATATATCTTACCATCATCTTAGGGGATACTTTGCTGAGTTTTTCCAGAAAAGAACCCTTCGTAGCACTCTCCTGCAAAGTTGCCACACTCTTGCTGACGAAATACGTCACACTTCCGAGGCCGAAGAAATACTCGATTCCCTTTTTTAAGCCCATTTTAAAGCCTTTCGCATTTCTCTCACGGAAACTCATATTGACAGCTTCTTTTACCGGAGGGAGATATTCAATATCAATTTCGTCTTTAATAAGCAGAGGCAGAAGGCCTGTTGCATAAGGAAGGGGAGCTAAAGCATAAAGCATATGATCGGTAACTGACACGTCAAAATCACCACGTTCTTTTCCCGTGGCCAAAATAAAGCATGCCATTACGTTTCGCTTATACGTATCCAGCATACTTCTCGTATACGGAGCTACCTTCATAGGATGCATGCCGCCCTCCCAGGTGGTCTGTATCCACAGTACCGCTTCATCAGGAAGGCAACTCGTATCCTTGCGAAGAAGAATATCCGCATAGTCATCATATGTAGTTAGCGGGACCATCCCCCGGAATTCTTCCAGCGTTGCAGGCTTTTTGCCTTTTAAAATACGCTTACCGAGTTCGCTGCTGCACCACAGCTCGATCTCCTCCATCACGAGGCGTTTTTGCATCGTCATATACTCATCCATGCTCATGTTTAGAAAGCCACAGTATTCGTCCCACAAATCCTGTTTTGAGTATCTGCGAAGCTTCTCCTGAAACCTCATTTTCTCCTCCTCAGTTACACAAGGCATCTATGCTCCCCATTCTTGCAGATGCCTGCTTGTCTTCACCGCCCTCTTCAAGCTGCTGATACTAGGCAGTAAAAACGGCGTAGACTTTTTATATAAGCCGTAGTCATCAAATGTCCTAGGGAATGTCCAGACATCTTGAAAAATGACGTACAGCAGGTTTAACAAACTGTAAAAAACTCCTATGTACAGTAATTTCTCCGGCAGCACTGCCGCCCCGAGAAAAATATAAAAGAAAAAGAACCAGATAACACCGGGGTGCCTGCACAGTGCATACATCCCCCTATCATATACTTTGGGTTTTTCATTTGTCTCCAAATACGTTTCTTCAAATGGAAGCTCAAAAAACAATGTATCGGCCAGCGAGATCAGGGACAACACAGCCAAAACCATGCAGATCCAAAAACGTATGCCCTTTGCAGCTGCTCCGATGGCAAAAATTGCCTGAAAGACCGTAGCTGCGGCAAGCAGCAGGCTGCCCACAAAAAAACATTTGTGCAGCAGTTTCTTTTTCCAACAAACACTATTGATGTCATATAAGAAGTATAGGGCGAATGCAATGATCCCACAGCACAGCCCGAACCAATCCTTGTATTGCATTACTTCGCCTTTTCCCAGCCGGAAGCCACCCGTGCTTCCAGTTCTTCAAATGATGTAATGCCTCCCAGCGCATCGTAGGCTTCCACACAGGAGGCTCCTGCTGCTGTGGCCATACATACACTCTTTTC
>JALFIB010000188.1 GCA_022776305.1 Lachnospiraceae bacterium | reverse complement strand
ATCCATTAATATAGCAGATCAGCGAATCTCCGTAACGTTCCACCAGTTGTTCCGCAGCCTGACGTTCCCCACGAAAATAACGCTCATATAACTGTTCATCTGTCAACATTCCACTTAACTCCTATATTTTCATTTTTCATCGTGTTTCATCACTTTGTCCTGCTGCTTCACTACTTCTTTCCTCACTTTGTCCTGCAGATTTACTGCTGCTATACTTTTCGATAAATAGCCCAAGGCTTTCTTTTAACACATCGATCTGTGCTTTCAGATAAAATTCGTCCTCGAATAATGCATAATGTACGCAGGCTCGAATCAGAATGAATATCAACGATGTCAGCTTTTGATAAGGAATACCGAGTTTTCCCTCCAAGAACTTGGCGTATTCGGTATAACGCCTGTCAACTCCTGCAAAGAATTTCTGACCATATTCTCTGTATTTCGGGTGTGTATACACCTGATACATCAGCCGGTACTTCTTTCCATGCTTTTCTGCCGTCCAATATGGTATCTCATCAATGAACTTCCACAAGTCCGGCACATTCATCGGGGCTTTCGCCATAAAATCCGCTTCCACCTTACTCATACAGTATTCGGTAGATTGGATGATCAGATCATCTAAATCCTTAAAATATGTATACAGCTTTGTATGATTAAATCCACATTCGCTTGCTAATACCCGGATACCGGTTCCATGTAAGCCATGTTCGGCGAAACAGTCAAAACATTTTTCCATCAGTTCAGCTTTCTTCGCATTCCATTGCTCCTCTGTATAGTTTGCCATTTCATAGTTCCTTTCATATCAACCAGTTGTTCTAAATAATATAACATGTCTATATAGAAAAATCAAACCTTACCTTTGTGATGTTTTCGTCGATTTTTAGAGTGCAAAGCACGAAAAATCGACGTTAGGCTCATTTGTCGGGCAATTCATTTGAATATAACAGTGTGATTTGAGCATACTACGTCTTGAGTTCATGTAATTGGGGAACATTTATACTTATATATGCACAAAAATGCTCCCCATTATTTATTGACTATTGGGGAGCATTATGGCATTATAATTACAAGAATTGTTCCCCAAAAGGAGGAGAGACAATGGCAGTACAGTATAGCGAGATACAGGAATTGCTCAGAAGTCGTGCTGACCTTCATGCAAGGCTGAATTTGATGCCCTACGATGGCACACCTGAAATCAAAGAACGTGGTGATGGTAAATACCTCTATGTGAGAAAGCGTGTCGCCGGCAAGCAGACATCTACGTATGTAGGTGCATATACCGAAGAATTGTATAATCTACTTCTTCGAAATGCCAGAGAAGCCCGTGAAATCAGAAAATCACTCCGCAGCATAGAAAAACAACTTGCTGCAGCCGGATACACTGAAGACGGGCTTCCCGTTGATGTTGTCAACAACATCGCATTTGCACGTGCCAATATGAAAATGAATATTTATGACCAAGCTGTCTTAGAGGGCGTAGCTACATCCTTCCCTCAGACAGAAGAAATCATAGATAACGGAAAAGTTTTCGGTATGACCGCTACTGATGTGCAGAAGATTTTGAATCTAAAACACGCGTGGGAGTTTATTCTGGACCGAGATGTAATCGCCAGTCGTTCCGATTATTATATGCTCAGTCATATTGCAAGACTTGTGAATGAAGGCTTTTTTGCCGAAGGTGGCCGTATCCGAGGTGTTCCGGTTACCATAGGTGGTTCATCTTATGTTCCACCTTTGCCAAATGAACTGGACGTAAAAGACAGGATCCGAGAAATTGTTGAAGAAGATGATGAAGCCATTAACATTGCCATCAAACTGTGCCTTTACTGTATGAAGACTCAGATATTCTTGGATGGCAATAAACGTGCTTCTGTCATTTTTGCAAACCATTATCTTATTTCACATGGCGGAGGTTTCTTAGTAATTCCTGAAGAAGAAGTATCGGAATTCAAAGAACTGCTTGTAAAATACTATGAAGGCGAAAATATTGCTGTTATTGCAGCATTTATGAAAGAGCGCTGCTGGAAAACAATAGAGTCATGACACTCATATTAAAATACTCCACATAAATTTTTACATCTGCTTTCGTACCACCGCGTATTCATCCCCGTTCCTGTAATAGGGGCAGCTGTAATGGGAATCTGATAAAAAACGAGCCAACTCATCTTCGTCCATATTGATGTCGCACATATAGCACTCGTAGTCTTCGTCATAGCTGCAATATGCACATGTGTCACAGCTGCTCTGGGTTTTCGTTTTCTTCTTCATGTCTACCTCCGTAGCTGAGCCTAACGGGCCCCATAGACATAAAATGCATGCAGGCATGTATTTTATGTCCATTTGTCCCTTGGCTCATCATATTATGGTTTTACAACCGGTACAGCTCGGTGTATTTTTTTGTCAGGTAATCGGTGTATACGGAGGGGTCAAAGGTTCCGCATGCATTTTTCACCACATCCGCAGGCTCCAGAAAGCTGCCATATTGATGCACTTTATCCTTCAGCCAGCCGGATACGACAGACAGATCCCCCTTTGAAACCGGGCCCCAGACGTCGATATCTTTTTCCATATTCTGCAGCATCTGTGCACCGTAGGCGCTTCCCAGCGCGTAGGAGGGGAAATACCCAAAGGAGCCGCCGGACCAGTGGCTGTCCTGCAGGCAGCCATGCTTATCATCCGGCACGTCCACGCCCAGATATTCTTTATATAAGCGGTTCCATACTTTCGGTACGTCTTTCACTTCCAGCGTGCCGCCGATCAGCTGTTTTTCGATCTCATAGCGGATCATAACGTGGAGGCTGTACGTGAGCTCATCGGATTCGGTCCTGATCAGGGAGGGTTGTACCTTATTTACTGCGCGATACATCTGTTCCGCCGTCACGTCGCCCAGCTGTTCCGGGAAAAATTCCTGCATTTTGGGGAAGATCGCTTCCACAAAGGCGCGGGACCGCCCGATGATGTTTTCATAGAATCGTGACTGGCTCTCATGGACGCCCATGGAAACACCGCCTGCCAGAACCGTATACTGGAATTCGTCCCGGATCCCCAGCTCATATTTTGCATGGCCACCCTCATGGATCACAGAGTACATAGAGTCTGCCACGCTGTCTTCTTTATAATTGGTAGTAATGCGGACATCCTGATTGTTAAACTCCAAAGTAAAGGGATGCTCCGTCTCCCCGATGGTGCAATGGCCTCGGTCCAGCCCCATGACTTCCATCAGGTAATCGGAAAATCTCCGCTGTGATTCCACCGGGTAATGCCTGTGGAGAAAACTGTCATCGATCTGCTCTGCCTGCCCGATCTTCTCGATCAACGGGACTAATTTTTCCCGGACCTCTCCAAAGAATGCATCCAGAAATTCCATATCCGTGCCGCGTTCATACTCATTTAAAAGGGCATCATACGGCTTTTTTTCCTTATCATAATAGCCTGCGAATTTGCGGTTAAAGGCCACCAGACGTTCCAGCACCGGTCGGAACAGTTCAAAATCACTCGTCTCTTTTGCTTTATGCCATACGTCGCTTGCTTCATTGGTAAGCATGGCATATTCCATATACTCATCCGCAGGGATCTGCACCAGCTGCCGGTAGCTTCGCTGTAATTCTTCCACCTCGCGGCGCTCAATCTCGCTGAGTTCGCCTCGGTGCTCCTGTAAAAATGACAAAAGCTCCCCTGTTTTTTCATCTGTCAGAAGCTTCTGGCTCTCTCCTGCCAGTATACCAAGTGCCACGCCGCGCCCCTCTGCCGTATCCTTGGGAGCTACGGTCACACTGTCAAGATATAAGGAGGATGACGCTGCATTATATGCATATAGTTTCTTTTGAAGCAGGTCAAGCTGCCCCAATGCTTCTTTTACTTCCATATTAATTATTACCTCTTTCTCTACTACAGATATTTTCTAAGAATGAATAAACTCTTTTGTTTTCTCTTGTTTCCCTGAAAGGGAAATGAATGTCAGCACAAACGCCACCCCTACAGACAATACGGCTAAAATAATTGCTTTCCACAGGTTTCCCATTCCGTCCGGCCCATGGAACATTAGTATGGAGCAAACTGCCGGAAAAGAATACACATAACATTGAATTCCAACAACTCCCTCATAAATACCGGCGATCACTCCTGTCAGCATGACGCAGCGCAGCGCTTTTTTCTCTTTCAAACAGACACCGAACAAAGAAGGCTCCGAAACACCGGAAAGGAAAGCTACGATTCCTGCACTGAGGGCCTGTCCCCGCAGTTCCGCGTCTTTTGTGCGCAGGCATACTGCGAAATCAGCTCCTGCCAAAGCAAGATTTGTAATCATAAACGCCGCCATAATACCGGAATCACAACCGTTTGTACTGATCTGGGTGATGGCTGTTGT
>JALFIB010000133.1 GCA_022776305.1 Lachnospiraceae bacterium | reverse complement strand
ACTCATTCATAGGCAGCTTATTCACCAAAACTGCATCTGCGTCCGCGATCCTCTCAGGGATCAGTTCATCCGGAGTCTGCCCGTAGACGTTCACTTCACCAAGTTCAAAAAACTTTTCAAAATGCATATCCTCACCGAGGTTATCGGCTTCCAAAAAAACTATTTTCATTTGTCTTCTCCTTTTGCTGTCAGCCATTCTTACCACTATGACAGGGGTAAGATTCGCTTTGCAAATCCCACCCCTGATTAGCGGTCGTCAAATGGCCACTCGTGCAAGCACGGTGTCCACTTTCCTCGTCGCTATAACAGATGAAGGATGCCATGAAACGCAAAGACTTCTTCCGTTTCATGACATCCCCACACTCCTACCGTCTGACAGGGTTTCCTCTCATCCGGTAAATCTCATCATTCCCTTGCTTCCTCTTCCAACTGCAACCAGCAGGCCTGCTGCTTATAATCTCTTCAGAAGCGCTTCTCTTTCTGCTTCGTATCCCGGTTTGCCCAAAAGTGCAAACATATTTTTCTTATAGCTCTCTACTCCCGGCTGATTGAACGGGTTCACGCCCAGTACATATCCGCTCACGCCGCAGGCAAACTCAAAGAAATAGAACAGTTCGCCAAGGGAGAATTCATCCTGACGCGGGATATTTACAACGAAGTTCGGAACACTTCCGTCTGTATGTGCAAGGATCGTTCCGTTCATGGCATTTTTATTTACAAAATCCATGGTTCTTCCTGCCAGATAATTCAATCCGTCAAGGTCTACCGGCTCTTCATTGATTGTGATCTCACATTCCGGCTCCTCTACGTTCAAAACAGTCTCAAAGAGAATACGGTTGCCGTCCTGAATGAACTGTCCCATGGAATGAAGGTCTGCGGTCAGATCCACAGATGCCGGGAAGATTCCCTTCTGGTCTTTTCCTTCACTCTCACCGTAAAGCTGCTTCCACCATTCGGAAACGTAGTGCAGGCTCGGCTCATAATTTGCCAGAACCTCGATGGTCTTTCCTTTTCTGAGCAGGATATTTCTTACTGCAGCATACTGAAGGGCATCATTTTCTTCAAAATCAGCTTCCAGTGCGCGCTTTCTTCCGGATGCTGCGCCCTCCATCAGCTTGTCAATGTCTGCACCTGAAACTGCGATCGGAAGGAGTCCCACTGCCGTCAGGACGGAGAAACGTCCGCCTACGTCATCCGGAACAACAAATGTCTCATAGCCTTCCTCTGTAGCCAGATTTTTCAGAGCTCCTCTTGCCTTATCTGTGGTAGCATAAATTCTCTTTGCAGCCTCTTCTTTGCCGTATTTCTTTTCCAGCATTTCTTTGAAGATACGGAAAGCAATTGCCGGCTCAGTGGTAGTACCTGACTTAGAAATGATATTTACAGAAAAATCTCTTTCCCCGATCACATCCATCAAATGCTTTACGTATGTGCTGCTGATATTATTTCCTACAAAGTAGATCTCCGGTGTCTTGCGGACTTCCTTGGACACCATATTGTAAAAGTTGTGGCGAAGGAACTCGATCGCTGCTCTTGCGCCCAGATAGGAACCGCCGATACCAATCACCAAAAGAACTTCGCTGTCTCCCTGAATCTTCTCGGCAGCCTTTTTGATCCTGGCAAACTCTTCTTTGTCATAATTTACCGGAAGATCGATCCAGCCAAGGAAATCATTTCCTGCACCTGTTCTGGATACCAGCTCTTCCTTTGCACTTGCAACAATTTTTTTCATAGATGCAACTTCTGCTTCTGAGATAAAGCAAGCTGCTTTTGAATAATCAAATGTCACTTTGTTCCCCATAACCACATCTCCTTATTCTGTGTACTTTCATAAACAAATGTTCCGCACTGCAACCCTGCATTTATACGCAAAGTACGTAACTACGGACTCTTTTTTATTTATTCTAGCAGACCTGTCTTGCTTACGCAAGACAAAATTCCTGCTCAGGAAAGAACTTCTTTTAACACTTCTTTCAGGATCCTCTCTTGCTCCTTGGGATCCATCTGCCGGAGAAATTCCAAGTTTTTCTCCCTCTCCCGCTCGGCAGCAGTCTCTTGTACCCCGGCTTTTACCCGGGCAAGATTTTCCTTTAATGCATCCTTATCCTTTTGGGCCCGTGTCTGCAGTACTGCTGTATTTTCAGCGCGGGCACGCCTCTTGGCCTTTCTTCCTGCTTCTACCGGCACGATCGGTGTGGTGCCTGGCAGCTCTGCCTCTTCCTCCTGCTGGCTGTAATCCCGCACTGCACCGCTATTTTCAAGATAATCTGTCAATCTGACCTCAAGGCACTCCCTTCTGTATCCCGTATCAGAGATCCCATAAGCCAGCGCTGTCAGGACAGCACAGAGCGCCCCCATCACAAAATAAATATTTCCTGCAAAAAATGATCCTCCGTTTTGAACGGCAAACATAGTTCCCGCAAAAGCACAGAGCAGGCTGATCGCAAGGCAGTCCACACCAAAACGTTTCCATCTGTGCAGCCCCATGCCCCAGAAGCGGTATTCCATCATACTTTTTTGGATCAGTGCATGCACATCACCAACTTTTTCATTGAGGTGGGTACAGTATTGGAACCTTTGCCGCAATTGTTGTAAAAACCTTCCATCCGGCTCCCCTGTGTTTTTCGTATCCCTTATCAATTTATCGTAGATTTGTTTCAAAATCATCTGGCTGGCTACTCCGACCACACAGGCCGCTGCAAGTACATAAAGTAAAAGATTTCGATCCATGATGAATTGTAACATATGGAATCCCCCTTTTTAAAAAATATCTGAGCTGCGCGATCCATTTTGGATGGACACATTTCGCATCCGCGACGGCGCCTGTCGCCGCATCCGCTCAAGTATCGCCATTATAGCCAGAAAATCACTGTTTGCAAAGAAAAATCGTTCGACAAATTCGTGGGTTTTCAGACCGTAAAAGGGGGCGAAAAATCATTCTTATGCTTTTTCCAGAAGCTTCTCCACAAGGTTGATACAGTGCTGTGCTGCTTTCTTCTCAAAGGTAGGATAATCTTCAGAAGCACTGTCATCTGCCTTATCAGAAATAGCTCTCAGGATCACAAAAGGAACTTCATTTAAATATGCAGCCTGTGCGATGGAAGCCCCTTCCATCTCTGTACAGTATCCGTGGAACAAGTTTACAATGCGCTCTTTGACCGCTTTGTCCGCTACAAACTGGTCTCCGCTGACGATCCTGCCGTGAAATACGGATATCTCAGGATTTACTTCAAGGCAGGCTTCCTCAGCAAGCTTTGCAAGAGTTTCATCCGCCGCAAAAGAAAATACATCCATCTGCGGGATCTGCCCCGGTTCATATCCGAAATTCACTGCATCCATATCGTGATGTACCACATCGGTAGATATGACAATATCACCGATATCGATCTTTGCATTCAAGGATCCTGCAATTCCTGTGTTGATCACTGCATCTACCTGAAATTCATCCACAAGGATCTGGGTGCAAACAGCTGCGTTTACTTTTCCGATCCCGCTTTTTACCACCACAACATCATGGCCCTTTAATACACCCTCACAAAAATCCATCTTTGCTTTGCGGATCTCCCGCTTGATCTCCATATCTGCCTTCAAGCCTGCCACTTCAATGTCCATGGCACCGATAATTCCAATCTTTTTCATATGTGACTTTTCTCCTTTTTTATTTTGACCTTAACAATAACTATCATCTACATGAATTACCCGCCAAATGAGCCTAACGTAGAATTCCCCTGCTTTTCACTCTCAAAATCGACGGAAACAGGAAAACCTTTCTCCGTTTTTCTCCTTTACTGCTTCACAATGTATAGTACACGAAATGAAGTATTTTCTCAATCAATTTCTGTTTCGTATTGATTCTAAGATCAAAAACAGGTATACTTTCAACTGTAGTTTATAAACTCAGCCCATGGAAATGGGTATCCATAAAAACAAAAGACAGGAGGGTTTCACTGATGTTAGTATATAAAACAAAAGGTGTATGTTCTCAGGAAATTCATTTTGAATTAGACAATGATGTGATCAAACATGTAGAATTTATCGGCGGATGTTCCGGAAATACCCAAGGCGTTGCACGTCTCGTAGAAGGCATGAAAGCATCTGATGCCATTGCAAAACTGGAAGGGATCCAGTGCGGTTTCCGTCCCACATCTTGTCCTGACCAGCTGGCAAAAGCATTAAAGCTTGCTCTGGAACAAAATAAGCAGTAAAGCTTGCACTGGAACAGAATGGGCAGTAAAGCTTGTATTGAAACAGAATAAGAAATAAAGTTCGCCCTGAAACAGAATAAGCAGTAATTTTTCACAGCGAAAACAGACAAAAAGCTTTGCAATCCTGCTGGAGAGCGTATCACAGTTCCCCATCAGGCTGCAAAGCTTTTTTACTAATCTTTTTTACCGATCTTTTTTGCTAATCTCTTTTGTTAATCTTTTTTACTAATCTCTTTCACATCACCAGTATATCGTGATCAAATAAAAATTATCATCGGTATGGTATTTATAGTTCCAGGAGGTGACGCCGTTGATCTGCATCAGGTATGCTCCCGGATCATCCAGCAAGCTTCCTTCAAACAATTCATATTTTGCCGAATCATACGCTTCCTGGCTTCCGAATTTTAGGACAATGCTGGAATTCCCATTCCAGACAGACTGCATCAAAGCGTTGTAAATGGTATTATAATCGAAGTATTCGTAGTAAAAACCATTTAATTTATAATAATTATAATCATCAGACGTACAAGAGGGCAGCGGGATGGCATCACTTGGCACATGGGTCTTGAACAGGTCGTATTCCGTACAGCAGAGGTAATTATAGTTTTTCGTCTGGCCGCTGTCGATATGGTCCATTCTGTTTGCAAAAACAGGATCCCCCCATGTCACATCCACGTAATAATAATTTCCGCCGATCCGCACCATGTTCCAGCCATGGTCCCCACCGTCTTTGATGGTCCCGGTCACATAAGTGCAAAACAGCCCCATCCTATTTAAGATGTACTGGAACGCCTTGGAATATCCTGCACAGACAGAAGCGCGGTACAAAAGTGCGCTCTGGATGTTCTGGGAATCTGCACTTCCTGAACTGTACTCCACCGTATCGATCAGATACTCATAGACGTACTTGATTTTCTGGTAATCCGTTGCGTCAGCAGAAATCTGCATAATGCATCCATCCGCTGCTGCTTCCAGATTTTCTTTCATGGAGGCGCGGGCCTCTGTAGGCACAGTGGTTTCAAAGCTGTAAGAAACCACTTCTTTTGTAAGCCCCGATTCCTTGATCTGGGCACTGCTTCCCACCCAGAAAATTTCCGGGTGATCAGCCAAAACCGCATAATACGCTTTCCAGAAATCATCTGCATTAACTTTGCTCATAATATCCCCGGAATCTTCATTCATCATAATGTGAACGTACATTTCCCGGTAAATTTCATGAAGTCCCTCCGGAAGGTTATTGTAATAATATTCCTCTGCCTTTGACGTAATTCCATTTTCGGCAGCCACATTTTCCCAATGCTCTACTCCTTCACCGGAAAAACCATATACTGCCCGCTCTGCCAAGCCACATCCTGTAAGGCAGAACAAAGCTGCCATCAGCATTCCTGCTGCCGCAGG
>JALFIB010000106.1 GCA_022776305.1 Lachnospiraceae bacterium | reverse complement strand
TTTCTAATTGAGAAGAAGAAAACTTTTCTCCGTCATTCACACGCTCTGAGCGTTCTGTCTCTTTTCCCTCTGTCTGGGACTCTGTAGATTTTTCAGAAGCAGCTTGTGTCTGGGACTCCGTGGCTTGTGTTTGCGCTTCTGTAGCCTGCGTCTGAGAACCTGCGGCCTGTGTCTGTCCTTCCGGAGCTTGCGTCTGGGACTCTGTGACTTGCGTCTGGGACTCTGTGGCCTGTGTCTGCGCTTCTGTGGCCTGTGTCTGCGTTTCTGTGGCTTGCGTCTGCGCCTCTGTAGATTGTGTCTGGGCCTCGGTCGCCTGCGTCTGCGCCTCTGTGGCTTGTGTCTGCGCTTCTGTAGCCTGCGTCTGCGCCTCTGTTGCCTGTGTCTGCCCTTCTGATTTTGCCTGTATCTGGCCTTCCGCCGTCTGTGCCTGTACATCCGCCGGTCCGGCAGTCTCGGCTGCAAATCCTTGTACACTGCTTTGGATCAGCATGGCTGAAGCTAAGCAGATAGCTGCAATTCTCCTGAACTTCTTCTTTATCATAATGCCCAACGTTCCTTTCTATTGCATGATTTATGAGTTGCCCAATAAATGAGCCTGACATCGGTTTTGTGTGCTGCTGTACGTTCAAAATCAATGAAATCATTCAAAGTCACAAAAATCATATAAAATACTTTGAGACTCATATTTTTTAACTCTCATATCTATAAAATAGTATAGTACAATCTCATTTTTCCGTAAATAAAAATATTCTTAAGAAAAATCTATCTTCCATATATTTCCATCATCTTATTTTTATCATATCATAAGTTGCCATTTCTTATTGACATTTTATTCTTATCCATTTATACTTTTTACCACTAGAACTATACAAAAGAATTGTGAAATCCATGCAAAGCTAATGGAATTCAAGTCGAACGCACGCAAGACTTGGCGTACTTTTCTATCATAAAGGAGGATTCTTATGCAGTCTCTTTTTTCTTCCGATATTCAAAAACTGAATACGCTTTATAACCGGCTTCAGTTTTCGTTCGTCTTCTTATATGGCCGCTTTGGCACCGGAAAGACCAGCCTCGTTAGGGAATTCTGCCAAAATAAAAAAACCGTATTTTTTTCTGCCAGAGAGATGGTACCTCAAAGGCAGCTTCACGCTTTTTGGAAAGAAGCAGTCAACTGCCTTTCTCCCCGCAAGATCCCTAATGAATTCTCTGATTGGGATGAGGCCTTTTCATGGATATCAAACATCTCCTTTTCCAGCCGTCTTGTTCTGGTATTAGATGAATTCCAATATCTTTCAAACCACTGTCCCGGCTTTGAGAAAGCTTTTCAGAAAGCAGTCCACCACGATTTTCCATCAGGAAAAGTGTTTCTCATCATCACAAGTTCCTCTGTGGATTTTGCGCGCAAATGTATGCAGGAACCAACCGCCTCTCCTTTTGAGGCCGTATCTGCAAGAGCGTTCCTGTCTTCTGTCCCATTTTATTCCTGCCGGCATCTTTTATCCGGATATTCTCCACTGGATCAGCTGCTGCTCTACGGGGTGACGGGCGGGCTGCCTTCTTACCTGAACCTCATTGACCGAAACCTTACGGCGCGCGAAAACATCCTCGCACTGTTTTTCCGGAATCATGCGCCTCTTTTCGCAGACCCTCTCACCCATCTCCATCAGGAACTACGGGAGATTTCCACTTATAATTTTCTCTTAGAAATCATCGCCTCTGACTGCTGCCGCCTTGCGGACATTGCTGCTAGGGCCTCTGTGGGCACAAACAAATGCGCCAAATACCTCAATACTTTGATTGACCTTGGGATCCTGCGCAAAGAATTTCCTGCTGCCGGGGACAGCCAGAAGAAAGTGCGGTATCTCTTTGCCGACCATATGATGCGTTTCTGGTACCGCTTTGTATACCCGAATATCAGCTCTATTTTATACGGTCAGGGACAAAGAATTTACGATCAGGAGTTTCAGCCACATTTCTATGAATACTTGCAGCCCGTCATGGAAAATGTCTGCGGGGAATATCTGGAGCGTCTCTCAGAAACAGGCCAAACTCCTTTTTCCTACAGGCACACCGGCTCCTGGTGGTGCGGCGGCACAAAGCGGGAACCGTTTTTCCGTATTCCTCTTGTGGCTATGGATGAAAACCATACGGTGCTTGGCATCTGCCACAGTGATCCAGAGCCAGCGGGCTGCGGATATCTGGAAGACCTCACAAAAACGCAACTTCCTTTCAGCGAAGAAAACCGGTATTGCTGTATTTTTTCCGTCTCCGGTTTTACGGATGAGTTACAAAAAGCTGCCACCTCCACAAAAAACATCTGGCTGATCGATCTGGAGGACATCACTTCGTAAAATCGGGCAAAACAAAGGGGCGGTCGCACTAAATCACTAAATAATGCTTTGTTTGAATGACTGCTCTTTCTTTTACTCCGATTACGGTCAACCGTATTTATTGGGTTAAAACATCAAAGCCATCGGCTAATGCCAATGGCCTTGATGTCCTAATTATTTCATCTTTACACTATTTTCTATCCGAATCCAATTGTATCTCTTGACACTATTTAACTCCCATGGATTTGGAATACACCTATATTATGGTTTCAATCTCGCTAACTCTTCTTTCAACCTCTTTAATTCCTGCTCTGCAACAGTTGCTCTTCGCTCAGCAACATCAGCACGTTGTTGTTCCCGCATAGCATTTTGCCGTTCCCTTGCTGCGTTCTGCCGTTCCTTCTCTGTATTCTTCCGTTCCATTTCTTGGCCTTGAATAATTCCTTGGCTGATTCCTTGCTTTACCAACATCTCTTCCCGCTCAAATATCTTCATATATTCCAATGACACCTCCCCGTCTTCTTTGACTCTGCGTACCATCTTATCTATACTCTTGAGCACATCACTCTTTGCATTTTCTGCGCTGGTATGCTCCATGTAGTGGAGCAGCTGCTTAAGGGCCTCCGGCGGGTTCCCCTTCGTCCCTTTCGTATAAAGGTACAAGGTGCGTGCCCCGTCATCATAGGGCATTTCCGGTATTTCCAGACATTTATTTTGTATCGTATATACCATGTGGTCCCTGCCGAATGGGTCATAGGGGGAGATCATAATTACAATGACATTCTTCAAAGAATGGTAGCTCTCCCCTGCCTTCAAGCTGCTGGCATCTATCTTTGCATGGTAAAACCTTGTGCGCTTGGGCAAAGCTGCGATACTTTGCTTATCTGAGTTATTGTCCGGCTCCATGTCGTATACGGTCGCACGCCCCGGCCCGTCACCGGAAGCTTCCTCCAGATATACGTCCAGCCTCGCCCCGTGCTTATTCGTATCGCTTCCATAATAGACCTTTTGGGGCACTACGGTCAACGGGCCAAACTCCTTCTGGAAAATTATCTTCAAAATCTCCCTGACAAAGGTTTCCCCAATCCCCGGGTACGTCACCATGGTACCAAATAAAAAGTCATCCAGTAGGTTTAAGTTTTCAAGTTTTCTTCTTTGCATATTTTCTTCTCCTTTCGCACTGCGGCGGAAAGGGGGAATCAAATATGTACCACGGAACACTTTCCCTGGCTTGACTTCGATTCTCTGATCCTGTCTTCAATCCCTTGATCCTGTTTTCGATCCCTTGATCCTGTCTTCGATCCTATTTGCGATCCTTTCCGCCATATTCACTTGTTTCCATATGGGGGAATGAACCGCCGATTGGCTTGAAATGCTCCCTGATATGTAATATTATTCTAACAATTGCAGACTTTTATGTCAACTTAAAAACCAAAACGAAAACTTAAAAAACTATTAAACCCAAAGCTAAATCTAATAGGCCACTGTGATGCGGAATACATCTTTTCTATTCCTTACAAATTCTTGGGTGCTGTTTGAGTACATACTAGAATTTATTCTTTATTTGATACTTATATCCTATAGCTCAAAAAAGCTGCCATTCGCTCGGCTTGGTGCAATACTTTTCAAAAAGCAAGCACCGCAGAGGTTCGGCAGCTTTTTTATATTTCCTGTTTATTTTGTTCCAAAAATACGGTCTCCCGCATCACCCAGACCCGGCACGATATAGCCGTGGTCATTGAGATGGTCATCCAGCGCCCCAATATAAAGATCTACGTCCGGATGGGCTTTTTTCATGGCTTCTACCCCTTCCGGAGCTGCAATGATACACATAAAGCGGATGCGCTTTACACCCTTATCCTTCAGCATCTGGATCGCTGCAATAGAAGATCCTCCTGTAGCAAGCATGGGATCTACTACGAAAACCTCTCTCTCGCTGGAATCTGCAGGAAGTTTGCAGTAGTATTCCACCGGTTTTAATGTCTCAGGATCACGGTAAAGGCCGATATGTCCCACTTTTGCAGCGGGGATCATAGCCAACATCCCGTCTACCATGCCAAGTCCTGCTCTCAGGATCGGAACAACAGCCAGCTTTTTGCCGCTGAGCTCTTTTACTGTAGTCTTGCAGATCGGCGTTTCAATCTCAACGTCCCTCAGTTTCAGATCCCTTGTGGCTTCGTAGCACATGTACATTGCTATCTCACTGATCAGTGCCCTGAAGTCTCTGGAGCCTGTCTCAATTCTTCTGATCAGTCCGATCTTATGCTGGATCAGCGGGTGATCCATAATTACAATTTTCTGCATTTTTATCCTCCTTTTTCGTCCCTACTCTTCTGAAAGCAGTTCCTGTTCATTTAATTGCACAACAAGTTTTGTGATCAACGCCTCCAGCTGTGCAAAGCATTGCCCGTAATCAGCCAACGCTCCGCCATAAGGATTCGTCACTTCCTGTTCCTCTCCAACGTATTCGTGTAAGGTCCGGACCTGCGCATCCTCCGGTGCGATCTCATTTAAAACTTTTTGTTTTACACTTTCACTTGTGGCAAGAATCAGCGTCCGCTCCCCGAAATCTTCCCTCACCAGAGGATCGCTCATATGCTCTTTCATGGTCAGCCCGTTGCTGACAAGCACCGCCTCCGCTTTGGGATTGATCGGTTCCGGAAACAGTACCACCACACCTTTTGATGTAATCGCGAGTTCTTCCAGTAAATATTTGCTCTGCAAAATGGCCTCTGCCATCGGTCCCACAGCCGTATCACTGTTGCTCACAAAAATCAATCTGTCGTATCGTCTCAATAATATCTGCTCCTTGTTTATGCTTTGATGATCTGATGTCCGGCAGCTTTGATCAAACGGTTCATGATCGCCTGACCCATCTGCGGCGTATCAAATGACTCCGAATATATCACGGATACATCCATCTCGTCAAAATCCCGCAATATACTGTACAAATGCTGGGCAATGGTAATTTCGTCCGCTCTGGATCCGATGGATTTTACAATACCTCCGTGATAGCAGGATGATGACTCGTCGGTACAGATCACGCCTGCCTTACGTCCTGCTGCCTTGTTCTCTTCAATCAAACGGTTCATTTTTTCCCGTACGTTCTGTTCTTCCCCTTCTACAATGAAGAGCTCCGCCTTCGGTGCATAATGGCGGTACTTCATCCCCGGGGCTTTCGGGCGGATATTTTCATCCTCTGAAATCAAAGCCCGGTCAGTCTCCACACGCCCCAGCACATCCTCCAGCATCTGCTGGTTGATATACCCAGGACGAAGGATCGTAGGTGTCCCCTCTGTCAGATCCACAATGGTAGACTCGAGCCCGATATGGGAATCACCTCCGTCAATGATCATGTCTATGACTCCGTCCATATCCTCTGCCACATGCTCCGCCTTTGTGGGGCTGGGACGCCCTGACGTATTTGCGCTGGGAGCCGCCACATATCCTCCCCCTGACCGGATCAACGCCCGTGCGATCTCATGGTTCGGCATGCGCACAGCCACTGTAGGAAGTCCTCCCGTGGTGGTAAGAGGCACTGCATCCGACTTTTTTAATACCATCGTAAGGGGCCCGGGCCAAAATGCATCTGCCAGCAGCTTTGCCTCTTTGGGGATATCCACCGCGATCTTATAGATGGCTTCCCAATCCGCAATGTGAACAATCAGCGGATTGTCCGAAGGCCTTCCCTTTGCCCCGTAAATCTTGGCTGCCGCCTTTTCATCCAAAGCATTTGCGCCCAGTCCATACACCGTCTCCGTAGGGAAAGCAACTAACCCGCCCCGCTTCAATATCTCCCCTGCGCGACGAATTCCGTCTTCATTTATGGTGTCACGCATCTTCTCCATGACCGTTTTCATAGCTTTCTCCCACCTTTCCGACTTAGTATACCACTATACGCCGTCTTTTGAAACCATTTTCTTATATTTTCACTTTTTTCTGGTGTTCAAACATAGGGGATTATGTTAAAATAACGAAAAGATAAGGGGCCAGAAGATGGCATCACTGAAAATATAAGGCAACGGAGACCAGAAGACGGCATTCCCGAAATTATAAGGCAACGGAGGCAATTATGAGCGAAGAAATGTTAAACGAAGAAATTATGGTAGAATCACTGCAGGAAGCGGCTGAAGTTTTGACTGAACCAAAGCAGGAAGCAGCAGAAACTTCAGCTGAACAAAAACAGGAAGCGGTGGAAACTATGGCTGATTATGACGAGGCTATCACAGCTTCCTTAAAACCGATCCACGAGGGAGATATCCTGACCGGCACCATCATCGGCGTATCCGAAGAGGAACTGACCGTGGATCTTGGTATTTACACAGACGGCGTGATCCGTCTTGAGGATGCCAGCGATGACCCGGATTTCACCTTCCGCGACATGGAAGTGGGACAGGAGATCTCAGCAACTGTGATCCGCCGTGACAATGCACAGGGCCGCATCCAGTTATCCTTGAAGGCCGCAGCATCAGTCCTCGGCTGGGAACGTCTGCAGCAGCTTCAAAAAGACCAGTCCAATATCAAAGTAAAAGTGAGTGAAGCTGTAAAGAGCGGCGTTACTGCTTACGTAGAAGGGATCCGCGGTTTTATCCCGGCATCAAAATTATCCTTGAATTACGTGGAAAACCTGGACGAATGGGTAGGACGCGAGATTGAAGTTCGCGTCGTTACCGCTGATCCGGAGGAAAAACGTCTCATTCTCTCTGCCAAAGAGATCCTGCGTGAAAAAGAGGCAGAAGAGCGAAAGACAAGGGTTTCCAACGTACAGGTGGGCCTTGTGACAGAAGGTACCGTAGAGTCCCTGATGCCTTACGGTGCATTTGTAAACCTTGGAAACGGCCTCTCCGGCCTTGTCCATATTTCCCAGATCAGCCAGCAGCGCATTAAGCATCCGGGCTCTGTGCTGAAAGATGGCCAGAAGGTAAAAGTAAAGGTCATCGGGGTAAATGACGGCAAGATCAGCCTGAGCATGAAAGCTCTGGAAGATGTCACGGCAAAAGAAATTGAGGAAGAAACCTTTGAGATGCCTGAGACAGAAGAAGCAACCACATCCCTCGGTTCCCTCTTTAAGAATATTAAGCTATAAGATGTTGGGGACAAAATCCCCCACCTACGCAAAAGGAGACATTCCCCTAGAAAATTCAAGCCTTATCAAGGCTCTGGATCTCTATCGGACTGTCTCCTTCTTTTATCCATATCTGTTGCAGAGTTATGTTTATATTTTTATATATCTCTGATTCCTACTATTGGGTTTATCTGGTATCTCCATCCGGATCAGGCTCCATTCGATCGCCGGGCGCAGATAATTTCTTCGAAATCCCTCTCTCGATCTTAATCCCAGCTTCTCCATGAGCGCTTTACCTGTGTAAGGAACATCATATTCCATAACTTCTAACAATTTTTTAACCGTTTCAGAAAGCTGCTCTTTTTCTTCACAGATCTGGACGGAAATATCATCCAGGATCTTGTCTATCTGAGAAAGCATAAACTCAATAAAAATAGTAGATTCTCCCGTTGTATGGCATTGGGCAATCGCATCGTAGTATTCGTTCTGGAATTTCTCGATCTGGCTTTCGATTGGGATGTATGCAAACACAGGCTTCCATTTGGATAATATGGCGGTATGCCACAATCTTGCCATTCTTCCGTTCCCATCCGAAAAAGGATGGATAAAAACAAATTCATAATGAAATACACTGCTCACCGTTAATTTGTTATGGTAAAAGGCGGTTTATACTCTCCCATCAGGCACCTCCGTATACTTGCGTATTATCTTGCTCACTATCTTCCTCAATTATACAAGTATGGCACAGAATTTCAACCCCTGCTAAATAGTTTCCAGATAAGAGAGGATCCCATCACAAATCGCTTTCACCACCTGATCTTGGTATCCCTCCTCCTGAAGTTTCGCTTCTTCTGCCGGGTTGGAAAGAAATCCGCATTCCACAATGACGGTTGTGCCAAGGGAGCGTTTTAAAATATAATAGGAACCATTTCCCTTTTGTACCCGCGGGCGGGCCACGCCAAGCGCTTCGTTTAACGAGGCCTGAATGCTTGAAGCAAGCTTTTCTCCTTCTGCGGACTGTTCATAGTAAAACACCTGCGGGCCGCAGACGGAGGGATCCGGATAGCTGTTCTGATGGATACTCACCGTGAGCAGGGGCTTCGTTTTCTCGATCACCGCACACCTGCGCTGCATATCCTGCGCCTTTTGGTGGGTTTCCCCGGGATCATACAGTCCGGCCTCCGTTGTCCTTGTCTGTACCACCTCATATCCTGCTTCCGTCAAAAGCTTCTCCAGCTTTTGGGCATAAATCAGATTCAGTTCTTTTTCTGTGATTCCACTTACACCCACCATTCCCGGATCAGAGCCTCCGTGTCCCGCATCTAATACGATCGTTCCAAACGAGCCTTTCTTTTCCGACTCCTGCCCTACCGTCCCGGAGCTTTCTCTGGTCTGTACCATCACGCCATAAGCCGGCAGGAAAAAGGCAAGGGAAAAAAGGATTACCAGCATAAGGTACTGTATCTGTTTTGCAGTTCTGCCTCCTTGCTGTTCTTCCATTCCATTTCTCCACAGTCATTTTTACCATACTATGAAAAAACATTTAGAACGATGCCGTTTTTTTCTTTTTCCGCATCCATCCCGCTCCAAACATGCCGGATACCGCCAATAACAGTAAGGACAAATACAGCGCTATCGGCGTATCGTCACCGGTGCGGGCTGCCTGTGCGCTTGTTCCGGTACTATTGCCGTCGCTTCCTGTTCCGTTCTGATTCTGATTGCTTTCGGTATTCTATACTTTTTCTTTCACAGTAATCGCCGTCTCTACATTTCCCGAAGGATAGGACAGGGTTACTGTATGCTCCCCAAGGGAAAGCTTGTCCATATACGCCTGTTTGAAAGTGAGGATCGTGGAGCCTTCCGTTAAGGTATAGTTTTCCGAAGATACTTCGGTTCCATCCACAAATACTTTCTCAAACGCCGAAAGTACACCGGTACATTTGACAACGGCTTCTGTATCCTCTCCTATGGTGTAAGTAGTATCCGTCTCCGAAAGGATAATCTCTGCCGGAACCAGAATCTCCAGCTCGGTCTTATACTTCTCGTAATTTTCCGTATCCGTATAGACGGCGGATGCTTTTATAATGCTTCCGGGGAGCAATTCCCGAGTTCCGTCTTCCCAGCTCCATCCTTCCGGAAGTGTTACGGCTGCAATAGTCTGGGCACCGGCGGGAGCAGAAACGTTTACCTGTGCACCCTCCGGCTTGTTTGCCGGCTGGTCTGCTTTTTCCACCGGAACTGCGACGGTTTTCGTCACCGACTCATAATTTGTAGTATCTTCCGGCGTGAAGACCGCCTCATAACCTTCGTTCTTTACCACAGGAACTAGATCCGTTTCCTTCCAGCGCCATGTGCCTGCAAGCGGTTTTCCATCCGCACCAGACGCAGATCCACCTATCAAGTCTGTATCCTTCAAAACGGCTGCCGGGTCATACTTACGGCTTGTAACTGACGGCACTGCCGTAATTTGTGGGACTGCTTTCTTTACAGGAACCGGGATAACCGTCCTTACCGGTTGATAATTGTTTTTATCAGTATCCGAAGAAGGTGTGAAAACGGCATAATATCCACTGTTTCCAACTGTCGGCACGGTATCTTGATTTTCCCATGCCCAGTTTCCGGAAACGACAGCCCCTTTGATGTCTTTGACTTCACCACCCTGCAGTGCAACCTGCTTCAATGTCTGTGAAGGAGCATACGTCTTTTCTTCCACTGATGGAGGAGATTGGACGGTAAGCTCTGCCTGACCGATGGTGACGCTGACCGAAGCCAGGGTGCTGTCGTTGTGGTTGTCGTCACCCGCCACTTTGTACCAGACGGTGTAGGTACCGGCATTCTCGCCGGTGGGGATGGTATCGCTGTAGGTTGCGTTTTGACTCAAAGCGTACTGTACCTTGCCGTCCTCTGTCGTACCGGCGCTTACCAGCGCCTGCGCGCTGCCGTTATAGGTCAGTGTGTTTGCGGTGGGATGAGTCAACAACTCAGGAGCCGCCTTATTCACGGTGACCGTGGCCTCATTACTGGTGACTGTGTAGTCGCCATATTCGACCGCACAGCGATAAGTATGAGTACCCGCGGACAGGCCAGAAAGGTTCAAGGTGCCGCTCGTCCCGCCGGACAGATTACTCCAGACATCGCTGTCCTTTTTCTGCCACTGATAGGTCATCGTACCGCTCAGGGACTCATGAAACTGAGCCGCTACCGAAAGGGTAGTCGTTTCGCCGTAGGTGAGGGTCTTGCTCTCGGGCTGGGTGGTGATCTTCAGTGCATCCTCGAAGTTGGCCCTGGCGGTCACCGCATTGGCGGGCATGGTGAAACTGTTGTTCTCCACAGTCACGCCCGTGATCGTCCAGCTTTCAAGGAACTGTCCCGCCGGAGCGGTGTCAGCGGTCAGGGTAACAATATTCCCCAGTTTTTCGTAGGATTTACTGTTGTAGGGGGTAGTATTCGTTGCCGTGCAGTTCGTGAGGAACAGGGGGTAATACACATCGCCGCTCACGGTTCCGCTCACGGTTCCGTCCACATAGACGGCGCCCTTGTTGGTGAGATAGTTATTTGTGGTCAGGGTGGCGCCCTCGGCGATCAGCAGGTTTTCCCCGCTGTTCACTTCAAAGGCACTGTTCAGGGTCTGATAGCCGTAAACGCCGCCGTTGCTGTCCTCAAAGATGATGCCGCTCCAGTCGTTTTTCTGACTTTGATCTGCAATACCGCTGGCCTTGATAATGGCATTTCCAGATTTGGTAGTTGTAAAGCTGCCACTGTCGCCTATTCCAGTTAACGTATTATTATCTCCATTTCCGCCGCCGATGCCTGTGCCGCCGATGCCGGTAACAATGCCGTTGCTGATGGTGACGGTGCCGGTGGCGGCCTCTGGAAGCTTTAGGCGTCCCCGATCCCACCAGCGCAGCAAAAAACAACCACAGGAAAAGAAAATCAGAAAAAGTCCTCACCCAGTGGGCAGAAGCAAATGGCAAGCTGCTGGTCAGCGGCCATACCCACCGTCCCATGGCAGGCTCCGCCTCCTCTCCTTATTATAATACCGGAAGCTGCGTCCATCCGTCCGGCATCACCGAAATAGAGATCGAAAAGCGCTGCCTCACTCTGGTAAAATGGAGTGTAAAGGCAAGAAAAGATATGGCACTGTACGCAGACAGGGAAGTGCTGGGGGAACCGGTTTGTATTGATGAGTATGTATAATTAAATTTTATTTGTCCAAAAGAGCTGTTTTTTATCTGACATGTTGTTTTCGCCACTCAATACATGGTAATTATTATTTTCTGCTAACTGACATGTAAATTTCTCCATTCGATACATGGATATTTCTACTTTTTTCTAGCTGCCATGTAATTTTCGTCACTCACTACATGGTAATTACTATTTTTTGCTAACTGGCATGTAAATTTCTCCATTTGCTACATGGGCATTTCCGTTTTCTTCTAGCTGACACGTAAATTTCTCCATTTGCTACATGGGCATTTCTGCTTTCTTCTAGCTGCCAAGAAAGATTTCACAATGAGAAGCATCTCGATTTCGCTTCGCTCCATCTCGATCGCGGCATTCGCCGCATTAAGATAAGCTAAAAAGTGCCGAGTTACAAATAAATTTGTACTCGGCATTTTTACTTATCTATGCTTCTCATTGCTTACGCGCAAAAAAAACACCGTCCCCGATGCTCCAATGTCATCAAAAACAGTGCTTTTAAATGCGCGATCAGGGGCTCGAACCCTGGACACCCTGATTAAGAGTCAGGTAAGTGCCCTAACGGGCACTAGGGATTTTTCCTTTAAAATCAAGGGTTTGCGCCATTTTGAACATCTACTAATCAATAAAAATGAAGGGAGAGTTCGGCGCTTTGTCGCTTCTAAAAGTAATCAAAAAGTAACCCCATAGTAATCACACTCATAAGCAGTAACGTAAGAGATTATAAACTATCTTGTTTATAGTCTCTTTTTTCATCTTTCAAACATCTTTTAACATCATAGCACATCTTTTATACATCTCCAACAGAATAAAAACATCTTGAAACATCTCCGTTAATTGCGCTGAACCCGTCTCTTCGATCGCTGAGTCCCCTGCTGCGGTCGGAAGGTCTGGACACGAGCGCATTTTTATTGATCAGTACCTTTATAACGACTGATATGTAATAC
>JALFIB010000094.1 GCA_022776305.1 Lachnospiraceae bacterium | reverse complement strand
CCATTATCCTGCTTTTTGCAAAATAGATTTGGCTGCAATCCAATCTATAATGGATATGACGATATACTAATTTCACAACAACAATAAAAGTGGCTAGGCAGTAGAATACGAATACTATATTTAGTTATAAAACCGCCATTCCCCTCCATCTATATACCATATATATGCCAACAAACATCCTCCATCACATGAATGGATACCCCTTTTTTCAATAAAAAAAGAGCCCCAAACATACCCAAAAATATGTTTAGAGCTCTACCCATGACGGGATAATCGTTTTTACTAATTTGACGATAATGGAGTTTGCTAATTTACAATTTGTTTATTCAAACTCAATCGTTGCTGGTGGTTTTCCTGTGCAATCGTACACGACTCTATTTACATGCTTCACTTCGTTTACGATCCTGCTGGTTGCCCGGCCGATTATCTCCCACGGAATCTCTGCGCTCTCTGCAGTCATGAAATCGGTGGTTGTCACTGCGCGCAATGCAACGGCATAATCGTATGTTCTCTCGTCTCCCATTACACCTACGGATTTCATGTTGGTCAATGCGGCAAAGTATTGGTTGACTTTCTTGTCCCAGCCTGCTCTGGCGATCTCTTCGCGCCAGATGGCATCTGCGTCCTGTACCATTTTTACCTTTTCTGCCGTAACTTCGCCAATGATACGGATTCCTAGGCCCGGGCCCGGGAAGGGTTGGCGGAATACCAGATATTCCGGAATGCCAAGTTCAAGGCCTGCTTTACGTACCTCATCTTTGAACAGGTCGCGAAGAGGCTCGATGATTTCTTTGAAGTCTACGTAGTCAGGAAGCCCTCCGACGTTGTGGTGGGATTTTATGACGGTGGACTCGCCGCCGACACCACTCTCTACCACATCCGGATAAATGGTTCCCTGTACAAGAAAGTCTACTCTTCCGATTTTCTTTGCTTCTTCTTCGAAGACTCGGATAAACTCTTCGCCGATGATTTTACGTTTGCGTTCCGGCTCTTCTACGCCTTTGAGTTTGCTGTAAAAGCGTTCTTGAGCGTTGACACGGATAAAGTTTAAGTTGTATGGGCCGTCCGGACCGAATACTGCTTCCACCTCATCGCCTTCGTTTTTGCGAAGAAGTCCGTGGTCTACAAATACGCAGGTCAGCTGTTCTCCTACTGCTTTTGCAAGCATAACGGCTGCTACGGAAGAATCCACTCCGCCGGAAAGTGCACAAAGTACTTTGCCGTCTCCTACTTTTTCACGGATGGCTTTGATGGATTGTTCTACAAAAGAGTCCATTTTCCAGTCACCGGCACAACCGCAGACGTTGAAGACGAAATTGGAAAGCATCTTCTGGCCTTCCTGTGTATGGAGCACTTCCGGATGGAACTGTGTTGCGTATAAGCGCTTTTCGGCGTTTTCCATTGCCGCGTAGGGGCAGTCGGCGGTATGTGCGCTGACTGTAAATCCCGGGGCAAGTTCTGAAATGTAATCATTATGGCTCATCCAGCAAATTGTCTTTTCAGAGACGTTTTCAAAGAGCTTGGATTTTTGGTCTACTGTAACTTCAATTTTTCCGTATTCACGTACCGGAGCTTTTTCTACTTTTCCCCCAAGGAGATGCATCATAAGCTGAGATCCGTAGCAGATTCCCAGAATAGGTACGCCTAATTCAAATATCTCTTTTGTATATGTAGGGGCACCCGGCAGGTAGCAGCTGTTGGGACCACCTGTGAAAATGATTCCTTTGGGCTGAATTGCTTTTATTTTTTCAAAATCAGTCTTATAGGAATAAATTTCGCAATATACATTGCATTCCCGGACACGGCGTGCGATCAATTGATTATATTGTCCACCAAAATCAAGAACTATCACTGTTTCTCTTTTCATTCTTCGTCTCCCTTCGCTTTGTGTTCACAAAGCATTTTGCTGATGTTATTCACTGAAAATTTTTCATTTCAAATATGTAGCCCCGCAATTTTTATTTTGCGGGTATTTTTGAAAATCACATGTAATTCTTGTAATGAATCGTGTATATTATAATGTTGCTTTGACGGTTTGGCAACAAAAAAATACTGAAAAATTATCCCTGCAGCAATGCTTCTATTTCTTTGCGGTTCATCAGGCCAAATCCCTTATTTATGCATTCACCGCTTCTGAAAACAAATAATGCAGGTATTGATACTACCCGATATTCCCCGGCAAGCTCTGGCATAGCATCTATGTTGACTTTTGCAATTTCATAATCTGAGGCTTCCTCTGCCATTTCTGCCAAAAGAGGCGCAATTGCCTGACAAGGGCCGCACCAATCCGCATAAAAATCAACCAGCACTGGTTTATCTGACTGCAAAACATCCTGTTCAAATTGTTCTTTACTTTCAATTTTCAGCATTTGTATCTTCCTTTCTCATAGTTGTCTGTAATTTATTATTTCCATTTTATATGTTAATTATTATTCCATTTCCATATGATAATTATTATTTCGATCCTTTTATTGTATGATAATTATTATTTCGATCTCTTTTATTGTTATCTAATTTACTTTTTTCCTGCTCCTTCCTGAGCTTTTCTTATTCTTATTTTTTTCTGCAATACATTTTACAATGCTTTATTATATATCACGGGACTTTCCCCTGTACAGATATTTTTTCTTTTTCATGTACAGCTTTGGTGTGTAGTTTTTCGTCTGTAGCTTTTCGTGTGCAGCTTTTCATGTGTAGTTTTTCGTTGCAGTGTTGTTTTTTATGCTTCTCTCTTGCATCGCGCTTACCCTCTGTGCTAGTATAACTGAGAAAAGGAGTGTTATATATGAAAGAAAATATATTATATCTGGAATGCAGCGCAGGTATCAGCGGTGATATGGCGGTGGCAGCCTTGTTGGATCTCGGCGCAGACCGCCAAGTACTCATGAAATCCTTGAATAGCCTGCCGCTTTCCGGTTATTCCATAGAGATTAAAAATGTCTTCAAGTCTGGGATCCGGGCTTGTGATTTCAATGTGATTCTTGAGCATGATAACCATGATCATGATATGAAGTATCTTCACAACCATGTTTCTTCTGTCCCCACTGCAAATGATTCTGGTATACCTAGCCATTGTGCCACAGGACATGATGACAATAATTCAATCCATCAGCATGAGCATATCTCAGAACAGGCACATGGACATGAGCATACACCAGAGCATTCACAAGCGCATGGACACCAGCACCACCATGATGCCCGTAATTTAAATGATATTGTCCAGATCATCCAGTCCGGTGATCTGACGGATGGTGCCCGCCAGCTTGCCATTGACATCTTTCGAATCATTGCGGAAGCAGAAGCCAATGTACACGGAAAAAAGGTGGAAGAAGTGCATTTTCATGAAGTGGGGGCCGTAGATTCCATCGTGGATATCGTTGCTTTCGCCGTTTGTTTTGATAATCTGCACCCTGACCGGGTGATTGTCTCGCCGCTTACGGATGGAACGGGGCAGATCCGTTGCCAACACGGCCTTATCCCTGTGCCGGTTCCTGCGGTTACTGCAATTGTACAGCAGCACGAGATTCCACTTAAAATTTCTTCTGTTGAAGGGGAGCTCGTTACACCCACCGGTGCTGCTATTGCTGCCGCACTATATAATGGCGAAAAGCTTCCTGCTGAGTTTCGTATCGAGAAAATCGGTTTCGGTGCCGGAAAACGCGATTATGCAACTGCCGGTTTTTTAAGGGCTATGCTCCTTGAAGCAGAATCCGACGATACCCATGATACGATACTTACTTTGGAGACAAATATTGATGATTGTACGGGAGAAGCCCTCTCTTATACTATGCAGCAACTATTGGATGCCGGAGCTCTTGATGTGTTTTTCATTCCTATCTGTATGAAAAAAAACCGCCCGGCACAGCTTTTGAAAGTCATCTGTAAACCGGAAAGCCGTAAAACTATGGAATCAATTATTTTTCGGAATACGACTACCATTGGTATCCGTTTTCAAGAACTGAACAGAACAAAGCTGGAGCGAAAGATTATTGCGCTGGAAACGCCTTGGGGAATGGCAGATGTCAAATGTTGTTATTACGGCGATGAGACCTATTATTATCCGGAAAACGACAGTGTATGCCGTCTTGCCCAAAAGAATAAAATGGGATTTTCAGAAATGTACAACCTGATCCAAATGTATGCCCGCGAACACGCAGCATATTTCTAAGATGATGTCAAATTTTCTTTTATGCAACCCCAAGACTGTATCAATCGTTCCAGTGAATAAGATGCATTGGCAGGGCTGGTGGAGGGCAGCCCTACAATATCTCTTTTGCAGCTTTTTTTCTGGAATTTCTCAAATAGTTTTTTCGCAGTACCGCCGTTTGCATAAATCTGCCGGATATCTGCATTTTGCAAGATCTCTGATAAATCCATGGGAACCACATTTTTTATACTGCTATCGCTTGAACCGATGATGTCGCACTCGGAGATCACATCGGATATTGCGATGTGCTGTCCCAGCAGGAATTCTTTCTTTTCTTCGATCGTCTTAGGAAGCGGCTGTCCTGTCAATGATGCGATCACTTTCCAAAACCTATTTTGCGGATGTCCGTAATAAAACATCTGCTCTCTGGATTTCACAGAAGGAAGGCTTCCTAAGATCAGTATTTTACAGTTTCTGTCATATACCGGAGCAAATTCATGCCGGATTCTTTGATACTCACCCATTTATAACATTCACCCATTTTAACATGCTTGCGTTTTTAATATGCTTGTATTTTTAATATACTTGCATTTCCATATCCAATATTTATCAATTCTTTTCTTTTTCACAGACTGAGTCAAGAAGTGGGGGACTTACTTGATTCGGTTAAAATCCCTCATTACGGCGGATTTTGCGAAGCTCATTACGCTTCTTTCCGGCTTCCCATTCGATCTGCTGCGTCACACCTTCTATGATCAGCCCCGGCACCTCCATGGGCTTTTGGTGTTCGTCCGTTCCCACCATCACAAAATATGCCCGGTTGATCATTGTTCGTGTGCCGTCAAGGGCTTCTGAGTATGTGTCGATCCGGACCTCCATGGACGACCGGCCCACATGGGTGAGACGTCCGATCAGCACGATCGTATCATTTACCTTTGCACCTGACTTAAAATACATATTATCAACGGCTACTGTGACTACGTTCATCTCTGCATGGCGTTTTGCCACAATACCGGCCGTTTCATCGATCCATGCCAGAAGCTGCCCGCCAAACAAATACCCTGCGGCGTTTAAACATCGGGGCATCAGCAAATGTGACTGCTCTGTCATAGAATCTTCCACCCGTTTCATTTTTCGCTCTGCCATAATACACCCTCTTTTCTTTTGATTCCAAATACAAATACCTTATCGTTTTTGCCAAATTCTTATTCTTGTTTTCCCCACGGTCCCGTCTTATAAAAGATAACAGAAAGCATCGTACCAATGACCCATCCCACCGGCCATGCCATCCAGATACCTATGGTTCCGAATTTTGCAGAGAACAATGCAGCCATGCTTACCCGCAAGATCAAATCTGTAAAAGTCGTAACCATAAAGCGTTTCATCAGTCCCGATCCCCTCAAGACTCCGTCTGCTACCAGCTTTAACGATACAACAAAGTAAAAAGGAACTACAATATGTAAAAATTGTACACCGGTGGAAAGTGCCACTTCGGTTGGCTTGTTCATGAAGAAATTTACGAGCGTGCTGCCAAATACCAGATATAAAATTACAATTGGCACACACAGAGTCCAGACCAGTTTTACACCGGCTTTAAAACCGGCTTTGACACGCTTGTAAATTCCTGCTCCGATATTTTGTGCCGTATAATTCGATAT
>JALFIB010000079.1 GCA_022776305.1 Lachnospiraceae bacterium | reverse complement strand
CATGGGCATACTGTACCTTCCCTGAGGCTGGTAATCATTTGTATAAGAATAATATACATTCAGGATGTTGGGAATGATCATTGCAAGGAGCATACACCAATTCAGCCATCCTTTTCTCCTAAAATGGCCCTCTTCCCGAATAGCGTAAAGATCTTTCAAACTCAGCAGCGTTCCTAGAAGCCCCACAATAATAAAGGTCCACCACAAGAAATAAATGAAATCAGGCTGCATGATAGACATGGCACCGAAGGTCCCGATGAAGCTCCTCACCACAAGATTGATCCAAGTATAACCCAACGGCTTTTTATTAAAAAGCATGGTAAAGGGCGTCAGCCCCCAATCCTGAGGCGTCGTCTGCTGGGATGGTTTAAAACCGTCTATGGCGTGGATCTCCGCGCACTGCCTCATGGCTTCTCTTCCAAGGAAGTCTCCGTCATAAATAAAATAGTTCCGGACAAACCACCATCCCGCCAGTAAGATCACAATGGCAGATATGTACAATCCCTTCGTCAGAAGCTGTTTGATGTCCCAGTTTTTCTTTTCCCCGAAAAGGATCGTAAGGCCAAACAGCAGGATGCTGCAAAGGATAAATCCATATGCATTATAATAGGACAAAGTACAGATTGCAATACCAAGCCCAAGCAGGGAACAATTTCCCCAGGTCCATCCTTCCTTCAGCATGCGGATCCACGCATAAGTGATCATGGCTGTACTGAACAGTGCCAGAGAATCATTATTTACATAAGAAGACAGGAAGGCCATATTGGGGAAGAAGGCCACCACCATCACAAACATCCAGCTTTCCCTTTTGGAAAATAGTTGTTTTGCAATGCGGATGGAAAAAAATACAGTTCCCACTCCGCAGGCGACACTGACCATTCTGGCTGCCATCAAAAGCGCGTAAGCATGGCTGTTGAAAAAACTCATCACTTTCATGGCGAGAGCACAAAACATATATGCCAGTATGGGGTTAAAAGCATAGGAAAGCCCCCACGTCTTATTGATCAGCTCTGGCGTATCCCCCCTTGGGAGAGTACCGATTTCATAAATGTATTGGGCGATCTGGTAGCGCATGGTCTCATCCGGCGATACCCCCAAAGGCTGCACTCTGGCCCACATGGTGTAATATACCATAATGGCAAATAAAAATAGTATTTCTATTTTGTATTCCCTTTTCATCCCTTTGACACTCTGCAGGAGATTCATGTTTTTGTTCCTTTCTGTTCCATTTTCATACCTTGAGGGAAAAGTCCGGCTTTTCCAAAGTAAGATTCGGATTATAGTGAGGGTCTCCGTCACGAAGGATTTTTTCCCATCTGTCCTGAAAGATTTCAGTCTCCTTCCGGATTCTCTCCGCTTTTTCATCTGTCAGCTCCAGCCCTCTCGTCTTTGATTCATAATGGCGGAGACAGGCGTACGGTGTATAGATCACCTTCTTCTTTGCCTCCCCAATGCGAAGGCATAAGTCAATATCGTTGTATGCCACTCCCAGAGCCTCATCAAAACCTCCCAGCTTTTCGAATAAACTGCGCCGTACCATCATGCAGGCTGCTGTCACAGCACTGTACGAGCGGGCAGAGATGACCGGAAGTATCTTCTTGGCTTGTTCCAAAGGCATCCCTTCAAATGCATGGCCGGCGATTCCGCCATATCCCAAGACCACGCCCGCATGCTGTATGGTGTCATCCCCATAGAGCAATAAGGCGCCCACAGCTCCCACATCCTCCTGCCTTGCGTAATTCACCAGCTCATGGATGCAGCCTTCCGTGATCATTTCTGTGTCATTATTTAAAAACAGAAGATATTCCCCTCTGGCACATCCAAGTGCAAAATTGTTGATCTTCGAATAATTGAATTCCCCTTTATAAACAGTAACCTTCACATCCCCATGCTTTTCCAATTTTTCATAATACTCCATGATCTCCCGGGATGTGCTGTTGTTTTCTACTATAATAATCTCATATTGGCTGTATCCCCCAAAACGCCTGATGCTGTCAATACATTTTTCCAAATCCTCTTTGTGGTCTTTATTGGGGATAATGATGGATACCAGCGGCTCGTCCCTATAAATATATGTGATCCTTCTGGTGTAAGGCTGCATCCCTTTTTCCACCTGAGCCAATACACCCCTGCGGCGAAAATGCGCTTTCAAAGCTTCTTCTGTATCACTGCAGCAATCATGCATTTCTTGGGCAATCCTCGTATCACCGCAGCAATCATGCATTTTCTGTCTATTTCTCGTATCACTGACATCATAGGGCTGATGGTATAGGATCTGTGGGACATGTACCACCTTTTCTGCCAGATCTGCGGCACGAAGCAAACAGTCGTAAAAACCTTCCGGTGATCCCAGTTTTTTTGCAAGCCGTCCTGACAGGAGAAATCCTCCCCCTATATAATCTGTGCTTTGCAGATAATAAGGATCGAAATCCGGCTTACACTGGGGCTGCGCAAAATGCTTTCCGTCACTGCTTAACCTGTCACTGTCACAGTAGAACAGATCTGCATCCGGATGATGTTGTATGGCATCTGCGTACGTTTTTGGGGCATCGGGCTCCAAAGCAGCCCCCTTTTCTACTAAAAGCAGATACTCCTGATCCCCGGTATCCTGAAAGCCTTTTTCCACAGCTTTGGAATATCTCCCTGCAGTTTCCGGATCCCTTTCGGTATATTCTCCATTCTCTCCAAGCGTCAGTATACGAATTGCCTGTTCCAGCTTTGCCCCGCAATTTTTTTTCTCTTCCGGTCTCTTGGAAAGGTATCTTTCTCTGGCTTTTCTCTGGCCTTGCAGCCATGTTTCATAATCAACAGGCCGGCTCAATAGGATTTTCCGGTACAGGCGCTTTACTGCGGCGCCTGCACCGTTTTTTTTCATATATGCAATTCCTTTGTCGATGTTTTTCTTCAGATTCGCCATAGCCTCGTCTTAGTCCGGTATGCGCAGGGAACACTGTCCGTTCACCCGCGATAAATTTCTGTTATAGTATGGGTCACCGTTTTTCATGATATCCGGCCATTTTTCTTCAAAATAGCGCACCTCGCCTGCAAAGCGTTCCTGCTTTTTAGGATCATTCTCCGGTCCCCTTGTACGCGATTCATCGTGGCACAGCTGG